>JAMXLL010000279.1 GCA_024281015.1 Candidatus Binataceae bacterium | reverse complement strand
TGTCGCCGCAGTGGCCGAACCAGGCGTTGGCAAGTCGCGCTTGTTCTATGAATTCAAGGCGACCAGTGCATCAGGCTGGATGGTACTCGAGACGGTTTCGATCTCGCACGGCAAGGCGAGCGCCTATCTGCCGGTACTCGATCTGTTGCAGGGCTACTTCAAGATCACGACCGGAGACGATGAACGCACCCGCCGCGAAAAGGTGAATGGAAAAGTTGTCACCTTGGACCGGACGCTTGAAGACACGCTGCCGTACCTTTTCAATCTGCTCGGCATTGTCGAGGGTGATGACCCCCTGGCACCGATGGATGGGCAGTTGAAGAAGCGGCGGACGCTCGAAGCAATCAAACGCATTTTGCTGCGGGAGAGCTTGAATCAACCACTGTTGGTGATCTTCGAGGATTTGCACTGGATCGATGAGGCAACCCAGGAATTCCTGAATCTTCTCACCGACTCACTCGGCACTGCGAAGCTTTTGCTGCTTGTGAATTACCGTCCAGAATACTCACATAAGTGGAATAGCAAGACCTACTATACACAGTTGCGGCTCGACCCGCTGGGCAACGAAGGCGCCGGCGAAATGCTCCTGGCGCTGTTGGGCGACGGCAAGGACCTGATTCCGCTCAAGCAATTGATCATCGACAAGACTGAAGGCAACCCGTTCTTCATGGAAGAAATCGTGCACGTGCTGTTCGACGAGGGCGCGCTGGTGCGGGACGGGCCGGCGGCGAAGCTCACGAAGCCCGCCAATGCGCTCAAGATTCCGCCGACGGTGCAAGGGATTCTGGCCGCTCGTATTGATCGGCTGTCCTCGGAAGCGAAAGACTTGCTTCAAGCTCTCGCCGTGATCGGTCGCGAATTTCCGTTGTCGTTAGTTCGTGCGGCCATTCCGAAATCTGACGATGAACTCGACCGACAGCTCAATAACCTGCAACTCGGCGAGTTCGTCTACGAGCAACCATCAGTGGGTGAAACCGAGTACACCTTTAAGCATGCGCTAACCCAAGAGGTCGCCTACAGCTCGGTCCTGATGGAGCGGCGCAAGCAATTGCACGAGGTGATTGGCGCAGCACTCGAAACGCTTCACGCAAGTTCGATCGATGATCACCTGGGCGAACTCGCGCATCATTACTCCCGCAGTGGGAATGCGGATAAGTCTCTGCGCTATTTGACCTTAGCCGGCAAACAGGCACACGAGCGTTCGGCTTTCACAGAGGCTCAAGCGCTTTTGCAGAAGGCAATGGAGTCGATCAAGGCGCTGCCCGAATCGCCTGAACGGGACACGCGTGAGATGGAACTGGCAAGCGCACTCACACAAGTGCTGTTCGTCACGAAAGGATTCGCCGCGGCTGAGACGCGCGAAGCAGCCGAGTGCGCCCGCGTTCTCGCCGAGAAAGGCGGCACTCTTGCCCAGTTGGTTTTACGGATATACGACGTTTGGCGCGGCGTCGTCGTTTCGGGTGATTACCTCAATGCCGGCGCGCTGGCCGACCGGATTCTCTATCTGGCCCGGCGCGACAATAACCCGACGAGCCTCGCATTCGGCTATCAGGCTCAACAAAGCGTGAGCTTCTTCCGCGGCGACCTAATTACAGCCGCCGACCAATTCGCGCGCCTGAGCGGTCTCTTTGAGGAGGTTGGTTTCAGGCAGGCTCCTGGTGCAGTCGCGATTGCCATCGGTAATGCAACCCGTACTTTCTGGCTCCTCGGCTTCGCCGATAAGGCCAGCCAGTGCCTCGCACAGCTCACCGCCTTCGCTCACAATAGCAAGAACCCGACGGAACCGTCGTTCAGCCTGTTCTTCGAAGCCTGGCTGAGTTGTTTTCTAAAGGAAGCGCGGCGTAGCGATGTTGCAGCTACCCGAGCCTTAGCCATCTCCGAACAGCATGGCTTTTCATTTCAGACAAGCCAGGCCCGTATCATAACCGGCTGGGCGCGGGCGCAATTGGGCAGCGCATGCCAGGGCGTCGCTCTGATCCATGAGGGATTAACCGGCTACAAGGAGTCCGGTGCCGGATTAGGCATCACTGATTATCTGACCCATTTAGCCGAAGCTCAGGCCCTCGACGGTAGGATCGACGACGCCTTCGACACAATCCAGGAAGCGCTCCAGGCCAACCCCGAAGAGCTCGTCTTCCTGCCCAATAGTTTGACCTGTCGCGGGGAATTGCGACTCAAACGGGGACAGAGTGAAATGGCAGAAGGCGACTTCCGCGAAGCAATCTGGCTCGCACGTAAAATGAGTGCGAAAGCATGGGAATTGCGCGCGACAACCTCATTGGCTCGATTGCTGCGCGATACTGGCCGGCGTAGCGAAGCGCGCGCGATGCTCGCCGAGATCTACAACTGGTTCACCGAAGGGTTCGATACCGCCGACCTTAAGGACGCCAAGTCATTGCTCGACGAGCTGAGCAATTAATCAGTTGGTTGGGGAATATGCGCTGTTCGAAATGTGGCAGCGATAATCGGGAAGGCGTAAATTGTGTGCGCGAACTGCGGGGCTGAGATTGGCGGATCCAGACCACCTGCCCTGAGTGGCTGTCAGTGCGATGGAGCCACTTAAGCGCGAAATGAGAACCATATTACCCCAGAGCCAAGCGGACTTCGAAGTCATGTGCAGATCGCCGCAAATTGCTTCGCTGAGTTCAACGCCAAGCAAACTTCTCACCTTGGCTCCTCGTCACCAACGTCTCTCGCTTGCGGCCGCGGAAGTGAGAGCAATCGCACCATCTCTCTGAACGCGTGGTCGATTCTTCCCCTCTCACCTGTCGCGAGCAGATCCAATTGCAGCCCGCGTATCGTCGCTAATATGAAAGTCGCCAACGGCGAAACCCGCTCCGGTTCGACCCTGGCAGCCGCTACTGCGTGCTCGAAAAAAGGTAGCCAATCCTTAACTAGTCGCTCCAGAAGGCCAGGGAATCGCTTGCGATCGCGCATGGCCAGTGCATAGACCTCGAACAAAAACCACGACGATTTTTCGGTTTCTTTCGACGACCAAACCTCCCACGCTAACGCCAGCTGCTGGCGCCGACTTCCCCTGGTCGAGAGCTTGCGGGCGAACTCCTGCTGCTGCCGCATTCGGCATTGGGTCACAGCTTCGTTGATCAGCTGTTCCTTCGACCCGAAAAAGTAAAGGAGCATCCGCGGGCTGGTCTTGAGTGCTGCGGCTAAGGGACGCAGCGTAAGGTTACCGAGCCCGCGCTTTAAAATGTAATCGACGGTCCCATCCAGCAGCCGCTCCCGCGTTCGCGGTCTTTCAGCTCGTTCCATTTTTGAAACGGACGGTACATCTACCGCTGCTCTCAGTCAAATCAGCCTTGAAGTCAGTACGCCGGGCTTGATGGAGGCCAGCTCATAGAATCTTAACGGATTTGACTCGACCCAGGGTGTTTCTGTCGCTCACGCGTCCACTTTTCGATCTCATCAAGTTTGAAGCGCCAGTCCCCACCCACCCGAAATGCGGGAAGCTCTTTATCGCGTGTGAGCCGATAGATCGTGCTCATGCTCACGCGCAAATATGTGGCTAATTCTCGCACGGTGAGGATGCGACGCTCCTTTTGAGGCTGCGACTCTGTTGTCATTTGTTTCGTCTTGTATACAGCCTCCTGTTCTTCGCAGAGCGCATTGATTCAATGGTTCGAGGTTTGCTGGAAATATTGAAACGGGTGTTACAGGAGATTAGCGATCTGGAACGAGTGTTACAATAACCTCCAAGCGGAAAGCCGGCGATCCTTACCCGCTGCATTCTCGGCAGAAAGGATCCTGGCGGTGTGATGCTTGACCGGATCAGGGGCCAGTTGACTACAGTCGGGCGTTGTAAGTGGTGCCGCGATCAGAAGGGATCCTACGCTCCGCTTGCAGTCGGCAAGCACATCGAGAGGCTCCCGAACGATGCCAAAATCGTCCCTCACGGGACAACGGCCGCTTTGGGCTTATCAAGCCTTCGGCTGAGACCCAGGCCATAGGCCTGTTTGCGTTCGAGCTGATGCTTTCTCACCTCGCGCATCAATTCGGGTGAGCGTGACATTGCCCAAGGTCAAAAGCCCGCACACCGACGGGATTGTCGAGCGTTTCCATCGGACTGTGCTCAACGAATTTTATCGAGTGGCCTTTCGCCGCAAGATATACGCGAGTATCGAAGAACTGCAGCGCGATCTCGACCTCTGGCTGAACGAATATAATGAGTCCGTCCACACCAGGGGCGCTGGTGTTACGGCAAGACCCCATTGCAAACTTTTATCGATGGGGCGCCGCTAGCGGGCGAGAAGATGCTGAAGGACACGCTGGAGGGGTGGCGTGAAGGATGGCTGCGCCAGACTGCGGGTTGCGCCAGCAACCCCTAATTGCACTTGCAGCCGGAGCGCCGGCCGCAGTCAAGGGCGGCGAAGCCGGTACGGCCTCGCGTACCAACCCTCGACGGCGAGCTGGCGCGGAGGCAATCAACGCTTTTATCGGACAGTGGAACTAAACTATCAATCCCGCCGACTTAACTGCCTGTCAGAACAACTGTCAGCTTTTACACGTTAAGCACCCGTCAGCGCTGAACGGCTCTCCACGTAAAGATTGGGAAGCTGTCACAGGCCGTATTTCTCCGGATGCTTGCGCTGTTCGGCCGCCACGCGGCTGCGCAACGGCTCTTCGTAGAGCGCCGATACCGGTTTGCAGAGACTGACAACGTCAATCAACAGACGGTGGATGTCGGGATCATCTGCGGTCAGCGCGTCAACTGCAGCAAAGTGCGCAAGATGCTCATAAAGGTTGGGCGGACGCTCGCCCTGGGTCTGTGGAAAGGTGAAATCATATTCGGACGCCAGCCGCCAGGCATTTTCGGCGATCTCCGCCGCTTTCGGGAAAAATGCCGCACCCAGACCCTCCACGCTGCACGAATCCGCGGCGCGTTCCGCGAGCAACTTCTGCAACGCCCGCACCTGCAGAGCGGCCACGCTCATGCCCTGGCCGTACACCGGGTTGAAACTCGCGATCGCATCGCCCAGGACCAGCAGTCCGTCAGGGAACTCTGGCATTCGCTCGTAATGGCGCCACACCGCCGTCGGGTAGCGGAAAGCAGCGAAGTCGCTCGCCCGTTCGGCTGTGCAGATGAAGTCCGAGAAGCGTGGCACGTGGAGTGACTTAACGAACCTGAGAAAATCTGCTTCGTCGGGCGATGCATAGTGGCCAAACCGCCCGCATAAGCTGACCAGCCATATATCCCCTTCGATGAGCTCTGTTAGTGCCACATGCGGGGAAGTAGGAGCCGCTGCAAACCACATAAACCGCTCCCCACAATAATCCGGCACGCGGAACTTCGCGCTGCAGTAACCCATGTCCACGCCAATCGTGGTCTCCTCCGCCACTCGAAATCCTAGCTCAGCCAGCCAGCGGGTTGCATGAGAACCGCGTCCACCGGTATCGATGACGAGCTCGGCCTTAATCGTGGTCGCATTACCATCGCGGCCGCATTGGACACCCGTAACAGCCCCGTTTTGGTAGATAAGTGCATCAACTGAGCAGTTAGCCTGGAAATCCAGATTGGGGCACTCCAGGGTGGACTGCCTCACGCAGTGTTCGAGCAGTCCGCGGCTTTGCTGATAGAACTTGATGCCGAGGTCTCGCGGCTCGCGCACCGTCCCACTCAGCGAGTAAGCCTTGCTGTCGGAAAAGTAAACCGCGGTTTCCTTCCCCAGCCGAGAACCAATCGAGCCGAGTTGTTCGAGTTTTGCGAGAAAGCCAGGATAGAGCGAAGTCATCACACCCATGCCGGACGGCCATATTCCATGGACGTGGTTGCCCTGCGGAATCGATTTGTGCACCGCCGGCCTCGGATCGATCTGGTCGCGCTCAAGCACGGTGACCGAGTCGAAATAGTCAGCAAGCACCCGGGCGCTCATCAGCCCCGCTATACTGCCCCCAATCACAACGGCATGTTTGCCGAGATGGCTTATCATGGGAAATCTCCCCGCGTCGGATATGTAAGACGAAGCGCGACTCTCGGAGCAATGCTCGTACCGTAGCGCCGATGAGCAAAGGTGGACAAATTCCCCAGCGCTGCATCCGCAGCTTTGCACACGGTGCTAAGTATCGTGCGCCAGCTGTAATCGATATGCAGCAGCGGGGAGGCAAACGAAGACAGGCTGTCTCGACGCGTATGCGGAAAGAAT
>JAMXLL010000278.1 GCA_024281015.1 Candidatus Binataceae bacterium | reverse complement strand
GACGTCGTCGATGGTTTTGGCGATCGGGCGAGTGATGTAGTCCCAGATCGTATGAACAGCCATTCTGCCTCTGGCTCGAAAGTGGACGCCCTCCGAACGCGAGCTATCTTTCATTTAAGGTTCTCCTTAAAACTGTCTTGCCTGGTGCCTGGTCGTTGCGCTTGGGGAATCTGCCGCCCCCACTCATCCAGGCAAGAGGGCGATCCACTTCGAATAGAAGATTGTCAGCTCTGTATCATCCGCAGTGGCAACTCGAACGTAATCGTAAGATCCGACTGCGTTAGGCGTCAGCGTCAAGCCGTTACCGGAGTCGTCCGGTTGCGGCGCCATCGCGTCGAGCGGCGTCGCGGTTGCTTGTCGGCATCGAAGTGCATTCGGCTGTGCCCACAACAACCATACGCGCCGCAGCCGGACACGCCCCAGCACGCATCATAGACTGCGCCCACAACACAGTGACAGCAGCCACAGCGCGATCCGGATAGCAAGCAGCGCACTGCTGCGGCCTTGTTAGGCGGAACTACTATGGACGAACGCGGATGATCGGTTGATCGATGATATCCGAGGGTTTGCGCCCTTGCTCCTCGGCATGCTTCCTGTAGTCCTGGATGGCCTTCATTATGGCTGTCACCGACGACCCGAAGAGCTGCTCACTGCGCTGAGCCGTCCACTGCTGTGAGTATTCGATAGGTACCGCGCTATCCTGGAATTGCGGCATCACGTAACGCGCCATCAACTCGAATGAATGTTGTACCTTTTCCCGTGTGGCCCATTCATGTGCGAGAAACAGAACGCCGCCGAATCCACCGCCGGACAATTCCCAAACGTTTCTGAGATAAGCTACCGCGTCGTCAGGAGTGCCCACAATGGAACCGCCACGGGCCACCATTCTATCAGCGGTCATCTCTTCGACCGGCTGGCCGGGGTACTCCTCGAACTGGATCCTGGCGGCTAACGTCTCGACGAAATATTTCTGAATCCAGGCATTGCAGCCTTCGCGAATATCGTCGATCGCCTCGGCGCGCGATTCCGCCAGATGCATCGGGAAAACCAGTCGCCAATTCTGCCGTTCCATCTTCTTGCCGTTTTCCGCCGCAATTTCCTCCGCCATGGCCCAGCGCTTTGGAAGGTCTTTAAGCCCATCGGGGGCAAAGGTCCCGATCGACAGCACGCCGCATCCAAGTTGCCCCGCTGCAACCATTCCGGACGGCGAGAAAGTATTGGCGACAAAGATCGGCATGTGCGGTTTTTGGAACGGCTTCACCTGCAAATGGGCATCGCGCAATTTGAAGTAGGAGCCATCGACCGTGATGTCGCCTTCTTCTGTAAACAGCCGCTGGATGACCTTGATCCCTTCCACCATGCGCTCACGTTGGGTGGTGGTCTCGATGCCAAGCATGTAGGCGTCGCTGGGTAAAGCGCCCGGACCGCATCCGAGGATCACTCTTCCGCGGGTCAGATGATCAAGCAGGGCGAAGCGGTTGGCGATGTTGAATGGATGGTGATAAGGCACGCTCACCACACCGGAGCCGAGCATAATTCGCTTGGTGCGGGTTGCTGCGACGGCCATGAAAATCTCCGGTGACGGAATAATCTCCCATCCTGCCGAGTGATGCTCCCCGATGAAGGCTTCGTCATAGCCCAGTTCGTCGAGCCATTCGATTAGCTGCATGTCGCGCTCGAACGCCAGGGTGGGATTCTCGCCGACACGATGAAACGGGGCCATAAAGATTCCGAATTTCATTTTCTTTTCACCGATCCAGCAGATGGCGCCGCTTCGCTGTCGCGGCCTGGTTTGAGTTATGCCAATCGTTCCTCCAACCCTGGAGGCACAGGCTCAGCTCCTTGCGCATTATGGGTCAATTCCCGCGAGTTCGCCATAAGTGCGGTCTGACCGCAAACAGCGCAGGCGCCGATGCCTGCTCGCGAACAATTTGCATCAAGTTTAGTGCTGGCTGAAGAAGCTATGGAAAAGCCCATCCGGGTCGTACTTGCCCCTCAGGATTTGGAGGCGTTGCCAGCTTTCTTTGTCAAAGCAGCGCTCGGCGCGTCCCGGGTCGGCGAGGATATCTGACTCGCCGATGTAATGACCTATGGCATATTCATCGAGCGCCGCCGTAGTGTCACTATGCCAGGCGCGGTTAGCAGCATCATCCCCAGGCCTCTCCCAAGCCGCGGAGCAGATCGAGAGAGCGTCGCCGCTCATCGAGTAAGCGCAGTCAGCTAATTCGGCAGCGTTTACCGAGGCCAAAAAGGCGAAGAGTTGAGTCGATTTAGTAGATGGGGCTTCGAGGAAACGTTCGCGACTGGCCGCAAGCACGTTGGCCGGCGGCGAATTGGTCCACATTGTCTCAGTGAGATAGCGATGCTCCGGCGGAGTTGAGAGCGAGTTCATCCGATGCAGGGTTTCAATGGGGGTCGGAAAGTTCACGACCCTACGCAGGCAGTCAGCGACAAGCGGACAGTTTTCGAGAACCTTGAGCATAGAGGCGGCAGCCTCTGCGTTTTCAGCGAATGCCGTTGCGGATACGCCGCAGGCAAACCCGTTGCTACCTCGGCATCTATCGGCAATCTCTGCTGGCGCGGCACTGATGAAAATCGTCGTTTCGACCTGGTTCGCCAACTCCTGCGCGATAGAACCTATCCAGTCTCCCACTTCGCTAACCATTGCGAGCGGATAATAGTAGGTGCTGGTGATAATAGCACCGGGGGCAGGAAATACGCGGACTGTATATTCGGTGACGATGCCAAAGAAACCCGGGCCTGCACCCCGCACAGCCCAGAGCAAATCGGTATTTTCCTTTTCGCTGGCAACGACAAGGTTCCCGTCAGCAGTGACTATCCGGGCCGCTTCGACCGAGCAGCAACTCGGACCCCATGCCCGGTAATTCCACCCAATTCCGCCGTTTAACAAGAACCCGCTCATCGGCACTGTTGGGCAATGGCCGACTGGGAAGGCCAGCCCTTCTGCAGCCAGCCGGCGATTAAAATCCTGGCTCGTGACGGCAGGCTGGATTATCGCGATTCGGGCCTGCGGGTCGAGGGATACGCTTTTCAGACGGCCAAGATCGATCAACAAACTATCATCGCGGAGTGAATAGCCGATCCAACTGTGGCCGCCGCCGCGTACGGCAACTTTCATCCCATTCGTGCGCGCAAATCTGACCGCTTCCGCTATCGCATTCTCATTCGCGACCTGAACGACGACATGCGGACGCCGCTGCGGCACAAGCCGATTCCAGACCATCGAGCGTCGCAGCCTTTCGTAGTGGCTGTCTTCTGAGGTCGTCACAGCACCTGTGACGCGACTACGCAGCTCCTTCAGGTCCACAGCGGTTCCCTCATTTCGCGTTTCGGCTTGACCTAACGATCATTCTTATCCGATCTCATGATCCGCTGCATAATTCCTGCACCTTTGCATTCCATAATGGGCTGCGGCCGGTTTGCTCCCTGACGCCGTGAAGTGTCGATCACTAATAGACGCGTATGATGGCTAGCCATGGAGCACAAGCCGTTTGTAGCTTGCCCGTCAACCCTGGGACTAACATACACGCATTGGACGCTCACGATGCACGGAGGTTCCGAAATGAACCCGGAAGAAGAATTGATTCAGCGCTACTTCGATGCTTTTAACCGGCACGATCTGGAAGGTGTAATGGCGTGTTTCCATAACGATCCGGTGATAGTCGACGCATCGGGTGTCCGCTTCGAGGGCCGCGCCGAGGTCCAGCGCCATTACGAAACGGGGTTCGCATCAATGCCCGATTGCCGTTGTGACCTGCAGATGATGACCGGCAACTCGGGGCATGGTGTGGCAGAGTCGATTTTTCATGGCACCCGGCCACGTTTCAACAGAGTGATTGAAGCGATCGGAGCGGAGGTAATCGAATTCGCCGGCGGCAAAATCAAAGAGATCCGTGATTATCATCGGCCGCTCCCGGCGAAAGCGGATAGCCCGGACAGTCCAGTGCGGCGCACGTCGCATGCATGAATCGCGGGCAACGGCTCCATCCCGGATTCTCACGATCGACACCTGGTGAATGGCGCTATCGCCTGGTTACGAACGGCTCTGATATAATGTTAGGGAACAAGCTGCCGCTGAATGCTGCTATGGCAGGCCTTCGCATCCTCACCTCGTTTTCGGGCTGATGCCCGATGCCAGTTTTGGCACGGTTTAACACCCCGCAGCTTTAGGCGGCAATTCCAAATAGGGCCAGCATGATGCCGGCCCGTTGGGTGGAAGAATGAACCGAGGTGCACGCAACCGCGAGGTGCTCGCGATTCTGGTGGGCGGCGGACCAGCCCCTGGCATCAACGGCGTCATCGCCTCCGCTGCGATCGAAGCCATCAACTCAGGTTTACAGGTAGTTGGGATTCGAGACGGGTACCGCTGGCTCGCCGAAGGTGATACCTCACACGTCGTACAACTCAATATCGAGGACGTCAGCCGGATTCATTTCACCGGCGGCTCCATCCTGCGCACTTCGCGCACCAACCCGGCGCGCGACAATCTCACGCTGGAACGGGTGGTCAAGGCTCTATATCTGCTCAATGCGCGCTATCTAATCTGCGTTGGTGGTGACGATACTACGTACGGGGCGGCGAGAATTGCCGAAATGACCAAGGGCAGTATCGGCGTCGCGACCGTTCCCAAGACTATCGACAACGACTTGCCACTGCCGGAGAACGCGCCGGCTTTCGGCTTCGAGACTGCCCGCACGGTCGGCGCCGCAATCATCGAGGCGTTGATGGAGGACGCGCGTACCACCGGCAGATGGTACCTGGCGATTTCGATGGGCCGCAAATCGGGATCCTTGGCGTTGGGCATGTGCAAAGCTGCCGGGGCGACGCTGGCGGTGATCCCCGAGGAATTTCCGGAGGAAAAGTTCGACCTGCAAATGGTAGTGGACACTGCGGTTGGTGCAATTATCAAACGCCGTGCCTCCGGACGCGATTATGGAGTCGCGGTTATTGCCGAAGGCATAGTCGAACGCCTCGACAACGATACGCTGCCCGGCAATAACGGCACGCAGCGCGATGCTTACGGCCATTTACATATCGCCGATATTCCCTTGGGCATGCTGCTACGTGACAAGCTTCGAGAAGAACTGTCTGCGCTGGCAATCGATGCCACGGTAGTTCCCAAGGACATCGGCTATGAACTGCGCTGTGCCAAACCCGTGCCTTTCGACGTCGAGTACACTCGAACGCTCGGTTACGGAGCGGTGCGTTATCTACTAAGCGGGGGGTCGGGAGCGTTAATTGCGATAACCGGCGGCCATGTCATACCGGTGACCTTGGACGAGCTGTCAGATCCTCAAACCGGCCGAATTCGGGTGCGAATGGTTGACACGCGGGCGGAAGCCTATCAGGTAGCACGCTCCTATATGATTCGCCTTGAGCCCCATGATTTCGAGGAACCGCAACTCTCCCGCCTCGCTGCCCACACCAATCTCTCCGCCGAGGCTTTCAAAGCCAAATTCCTGGCATCCGTGATGGCCACGGTACAGGTGGCCAGCTAGACCCGGCTCCGGAGGAAAAGCGGCAAGGCTGGCCCAAATCACCAGCAGAGCCGAGAACACGCGCCAGCGCCGGCCGTGAAGCAGGCGAACAGCCAGGATACCGACAAGAACGTATTCATTGGTCAGTTGATGGGCGTTCGAGAAGGAAAGATCGAAGCACCCTCGCCAAAACCAGCAGCTAGTCCTATGCAGTGCCGACAGATATAATCCTAATTAGAGGTAAGTGACCTTTCAGCATCGAGCTTTGGTTGGGTGCTGCCAGCTCGACTTGGCACTCGTTCTGCCTGTGATGGTGCCGGCGGCTAAGGGGTTGGAGCATCGTCTCAAGTTTGTTCGCATTAATGATGCAAACGGGAAGTGCCCAAGACCAGTGATGCTTGTATGTTAGCGCCCTTTCGGTTTAGTGGTTATTGGAACGCCGTACAACAAGGATGAAGCAACAGCGACAAAATGCGATCGAGATGTTTGTAAAGGCTCTCGCGCGGTGCATTCAAGTATGGCCGGAATTGCACACCGGCAAAAAGAGCGGCTATCGTTCGGGGTCGATTTGGGACTGGGGCTCATATAGTGATAACGATGCGATTAGGAGTGATTGGGAAGCGGTGACGAAGGACATACTTAATGCGAGGGATGCGTGGCTTCACGATCATTACGCGATAGGGCCAAATCATGGCTCCAGACGAACCGTCGGACAAGGCATCGAAACTTCCAGAGATCCAGAACGAGGAGCTAGAACCCGAAACAGCACCAACTCCAGCGCCAACAAGAATTCGGCCTAGCCGACGAAGGCTGGCTGGTTTCGTTCAGCAAGTCATACGCTCGGAGCGGCTCTTTGTAGGTCCACTTCCGCCACCCGAGGATCTTCAAAAATACAACGACATCTTTCCAGGCTGCGGAGAGCGAATCGTCTCGATGGCGGAGGATCAGGCACGCCATAGACGCGACCTGGAAAGAATGGATCTCCAAGCCTCGATTAGCTTAGCCTCTCGTGGTCAGCTAATCGCTGGTGCGCTGGCGCTTGTCGCCTTGTGTGGCGGGATTTACCTCGTTGCTAACGACAAGAGCGCCGAAGGCTTTGCACTCATCCTTGCGGACGTTATTGCGCTAGGAGGCGCCTTTGTCTATGAGCGCTATCGCCAGGCGCAGAGCGACCGGAAAGTGCCCAGCGGTCGTCCGACGCAGGATCTGGAAGCCTCGCCTTTTGAATCTCCGGCAAGCGACAAAGTCTCCTGATG
>JAMXLL010000277.1 GCA_024281015.1 Candidatus Binataceae bacterium | reverse complement strand
TCGGTCCGGTATCGTACTGCCGCGCGAAAATGCTTCCGAGGCTGCCGTTTCCGGCGACGGTATCGCGGTTGTGGGAGTTGAAACCTTACGCGAGGTCGTCGATTTTTTCGACGGCATCCGCGACGTTGCGCCGACTTCTATAAACCTGCAGCAGATTTTCCAGGGCGCGAGCCGCTACGATGTCGATTTCAGCGAAGTTAAGGGACAAGAACAGGCGAAACGAGCCCTGGAGATTGCTGCCGCAGGCGGGCACAACGTTCTGATGATAGGGCCGCCCGGTTCGGGCAAGACTATGCTGGCCAAACGGCTGCCCACCATTTTACCCGCAATGACTTTTGAGGAGGCGGTCGAAACCACCAAAGTCCATAGCGTAGCCGGGATACTCGACGGCCGGGCATTGATCGCAACGCGCCCATTCCGTTCCCCCCACCATACGATCTCCGATGCGGGACTCATTGGCGGCGGCCCATTCCCGCGGCCGGGTGAGGTCAGTCTTGCGCATAACGGCGTATTGTTTCTCGATGAATTACCGGAGTTCCGTAAGAACGTGCTTGAAGTGCTGCGGCAGCCGCTGGAAGATCTGCGCATTACAATAGCGAGGGTGATGGGCACGGTCACCTTCCCAGCTAGCTTGATGTTGGTTGCAGCGATGAATCCGTGCCCTTGCGGCTTCTATACCGATACTCAGCACGAATGTACCTGCTCTCCGGTTCTAATTCAGCGCTACCGGTCCCGGATTTCCGGTCCGCTGCTGGATCGCATCGACATCCACATTGAGGTGCCCACTGTACGATATCGGGAGTTGGTAGACCGCAGCCAGGGCGAGAGCTCGTCTGCCATTCGGGAACGGGTCAATCGGGCTCGTGATCGGCAACTGGCGCGTTTCCAAGGCAGTGCGCTTTACTGCAACGCGCAAATGGGCGCACGCGAGTTGCAGGCATGGTGCGAAGTTGATTCGGCTGGCGAACGGCTGCTGGAGCTTGCGGTAAATCGGCTGGGACTAAGCGCGCGCGCCTACACACGGATTCTCAAAGTAGGCCGTACGATAGCGGACCTCGATGCCAGCGATGCCATTCAGTCACAACATCTTAGTGAAGCGATCCAATATCGTTCCCTCGACCGTATGGCGGTGTAGAATGGAGTCAACTTGGGTGCAAACGAGGCGCACAACTGGTCAGATTGACAAATTCGATACCCGCGCTTAGCCTCGAATATTTGGAGAAACTGGTCAACTTTAACTTAGCAGTTCACACTGTCCTCGCCGTAGTAAGTTCCCAACCATGTTTGACACTCTGAGCGATCGACTCGAAGGCGTTTTTAAAAAGCTCAGAGGCCACGGTCGCATCACTGAACGCAACATCGAGGAAGCATTGCGCGAGGTGCGGCTGGCCCTTCTGGAAGCCGACGTGAATATCAGGGTGGTCCGCGATTTCGTGGATCACATCCGCAAGAAGGCCCTGGGTCAGGAAGTTCTCCGCTCGCTTACCCCCGAACAGCACTTGGTCCGGTTCGTTGCGAATGAGCTTTGCGAGGTCATGGGCGGGCGCGCCCGCGAACTCGACCTCAAGGTCAAGCCTCCCGTCAAGTTGATGGTGGTTGGACTGCAGGGCTCGGGTAAGACCACCACCCTGGCCAAGCTTGCCCTGTTCCTGAAGAACGAGCGCAAACGCCATCCGCTGATGGTTTCCACCGACGTGCGCAGACCCGCCGCGATGGAGCAATTGCGAGTGCTGGGTGTTCAGTGCGGCGTCCCGGTGGTCGAGAGCCGGGAAGACCAGGACCCGGTCGAAATCGCGACACGGGCAATTGCCAAAGCGGAGCTCAGTGGCAACGATGCCTTGCTCATCGATACCGGCGGCCGGCTGCAGATCGACGACGAATTGATGGAGGAGTTGGCGCGGCTCAAGGCGGTTATTCAACCTCATTACGTTATCCTCGTTGCAGATGCGATGACCGGCCAGGACGCGGTCAATGTCGCACAGGGGTTCCACGAGCGGCTACATATTTCGGGTGTGATTCTGACCAAGCTGGACAGCGACGCGCGCGGCGGCGCGGCACTATCGGTACGTACGGTTACCGGGGCGCCAATTCTTTTCGCTGGTATTGGAGAGAAACTCGACGCGCTGGAAGTGTTTCATCCCGATCGGCTCGCATCACGGATTTTGGGAATGGGGGATATGCTGAGCCTGATTGAAAAGGCCCAGCAGAATTACGACCAAAAACAGGCCAAGGAACTTGAGCGCAAGCTCAAAAAGAATGAGTTTACCATCAAGGACTTCGCCGACCAGCTCAAGACTATTCGCCGCATGGGGTCGCTAAGTGACCTCCTCGGGATGATTCCCGGACTAAAAAAGCTCGCGGGTGCTGCCGACTCGGAAGATGCGAAACGTGAGATGGTGCGCATTCAAGCTATAATCGACTCGATGACCGGTCAGGAACGCGATAATCATCTGATCTTAAATGGCCGCCGCCGGGCCCGTATTGCCGCTGGTAGCGGCACCTCGGTTCAGGATGTTAACCGCTTTATTAAGCAATTCGATCAGACGCGCAAAATGATGAAAAAGATTACCCGGATGGGCGGTGGCCCCGGGATGATGAGGGGGTTGGGTTTGGGCTGATAGCTGTCGCTGACTGACGTGACTGCGGTCGAGACGTTACGGGTGATTGTTTTGACAATGGTAACTTGTCTTAGACACATGATATTAGGTGAGGAGAGAACCAACCCGCATGGGACTTGTGATCCGGTTGCGCCGTCATGGCAGCCGAAAAAAACCCTTCTTTCGCATCGTGGTAGCAGATTCGCGCTCGCCCCGCGACGGCCGGTTTGTTGATCAGATCGGCACCTATGATCCTGCCCTTAATCCACCCGGGGTGACCTTGAAAAAGGAGCAAGCTGACCTTTGGCTCAAATCCGGCGCGCAGCCCACTGCAACCGTGAGGAAGCTGATGGAAATAGCCGCCACTGCCACTTAGGCCACCTGACTCGGATGTCTAACGGAGCCAGCCATGAAGGAACTCGTCCAGTTTCTGGCCCGACAATTGGTCAACAATCCTGATGCGGTTGAAGTGAAGGAGACCCAGGGCGATACTGCCTCGGTGCTGGAGTTGCGCGTAGCCAAAGAAGACCTCGGCCGCGTAATCGGAAAGCAGGGCCGCACCGCCAAGTCAATTCGCACCATTCTCAACGCTGTCGCTTCACGGACCAGCCGCAAGGTCGTTCTGGAGATTATCGAGGAGAAGTAGCAGATCCCTAATTATCGCGAAGCGATGCGCAACGGCTCGAACGCAGCCCAGCAGCATCGGTCCATCCCACAACTGATCCGCGTGGGCTACGTCTGCGGCGCGCACGGAGTGCGCGGCGCAGTTCGCGTTCACCTGGATAATCCTGAATCGACCCTCCTTCAGCGGATACCTCGGTTAACTTTGACTCACCAGGGGCGGTCCGATGAATATCAAGTGGCCGGCACGCAATCGGCCGGCCGGGGGACGGTGAAAGTCGTCCTTTCCGGTATAACTCGTGCCGAACAAGCTGCGGCGTTGCGCGGCGCAACCGTGATGCTTGAGGCGGCGGCCCTACCCCCCGCGAGTCCCCAAGAATTCTATTATTTCGAGGTGCTTGGATGCCACGTGGTTAGCACGGCGGGCCAGCCGGTCGGAATAGTTGAAGAAGTTTTCTCCAACGGTGCCAATGACATTTGGGTAGTGCGGGCCGACTGCGCGGAATATCTCGTGCCGGTCATCGAGGATATTGTTCAGGAAATGGATTTTGCCGCCCGGCGAATCATTATCAAACCGCTACCCGGCTTACTAGACTGATTCTCTGATGGAATTCCACGTAATCACGCTTTTTCCCGAGATGTTCGCGGCGCTCGGCGCGGGTGTTATCGGGCGGGCGCAAGCCAGCGGTTCGATCACCATATGCGCGCACAACTTGCGCGAGCACGGCTTGGGCAATTACCGCCAGGTTGACGATACACCCTATGGAGGTGGCAGCGGCATGGTGATGCGCCCGGAACCGCTCGCCGCGGCCATCGATGAAGTGATGGCACAGCATCCGGCCCTGCAACGCATTCTGATGAGCCCACAAGGCGAGCCGTTGAACCAGGGATTGGTGCGGGAACTGGCGCGCAATCGTCCAGGGCTGCTGTTGATCGCCGGCCGGTATGAAGGTGTTGATGCGCGCATCTCGGCGATGGTCGATCGCGAGGTTTCGATTGGCGATTACGTGCTAAGTGGCGGCGAGCTACCCGCGATGGTGCTGATCGAAGCGGTGACGCGATTGCTACCATGCGTGCTCGGCAATCCGGAGTCATTGGCCGAAGAATCCTTTGGGCTTTCGGGGTTGCTGGAATATCCCCATTTCACGCGGCCAGAGGAATTTCGTGGAATGCGTGTGCCTGAAGTACTCCTGAGCGGCGACCATCGCCGTATCCGCGTATGGCGTGAAGCCGAAGCACGCAAGCTGACCGCGCAACGCCGCCCCCATCTGCTGGCCGTACCAGGCAAGTCCTGAGGCGGCGCACTGTGAAAAGCGGCCCGTGGCGGACCTATTCGTCGCACTGATTCACTACCCGGTGCTGAACCGCAACGGCCAGGTGGTGACCTCAGCCATTACGAGCCTCGATCTTCATGACATTGCCCGCTCCGCCCGTACTTACGGTGTTCGCGCCATGTATGTAATTCATCCGGTGGCCGAACAGCGTCGATTTGCATTGCGTGTCCTGGACCATTGGCGATTAGGTTATGGACGGCTGTATGATTCGCGTCGCCGTGAAGCTCTCGATCTGGTCGAAGTGGTCGAGGATCTCGAAATGGCGGTCCGGGCGGCGGAGATGGTTGCGAGAGCCCTGCCATTGCTGGTCTACACTTCCGCCAAGGTAAGCGGCGGCGGAGTCTCCTATGCTCAGCTGAGGAACAAAGTCGAGAGCCCTTTCGGCCAGCCGATAATGTTGATGTTCGGCACGGGATTCGGCCTGGCACCGCCGATGCGCGAGCGTGCCGACATAATCCTGGACGCAGTGCGGGGTCCTGACGCGTACAACCATCTGTCGGTGAGGGCTGCAGCCAGCGTGATCCTGGACCGGGTTGCCGGCCGCTAGTTATTGGCCTTAATCCCGCTCCTCTAATCCCTTTGCGCTGAAATTAGCCTCGATTGCTCTTTACCGCCCAGTGCTAAGCCACTATCTTATGCGAGGCGTTCTCGTGGGGGCGTCAAAACGGGGGTATGAAGAGAGTCCTCTGGCTGTTGCTCGGGTTATTGGGGATATTCGCACTTACCAGTTCAACTTCAGAGCGAAATCCAACCTTAAGCGGCGTCGCTTTTGATAGACGGATTGAAGTCCGCGACGGCGGCGTCTCACCCGTTTATGTCCAACCGCAGCGACGCAAGCGGACTGGGCTTGAGATGGGTGCGATCCGGTTTAGAAGTACCCCTTGGCCTTCCGCACCCTCAATCAACCAGGCCTTCTCTCAGACGCCGGGCGAACCGGTGCCAGCGTGGCTTTCCGAACTGAACTTATGGCGTCGAATGGCAGGGCTGGGCGTCGTTGCCGCTAATGCCGATCTCAGCTACGGCAGTGAGCAACACGCACGCTACCTGGTGGTCCAGGGGCCTACGGATGCAACAGGTTTTCGCGCTTACGACCGTAGCATCGGCCCGGGCGCGCACCTGGAGAATTCACACAACCCGTCTTATACGAAGGCCGGAGCCGCAGCCGCGATTGGTGGAGCGCTCGCGGCCAATATAATCCAGGGAGCTGATGTAGCTTGGGAAGGGCGCAGCGCGTCGGGTGATATCGACAATCTAATCGTCGCCCCCTTTCATCGGCTGTCGCTGCTTGCACCGTGGGCCCAGATTGGCGGCTATGGTAGTTTTGGCGAATATCCCAGGCGGGCCGCTGCACTGGCCCTGCGGGGTTCTCTTTACGGTTGGCACCACGAACACCCTACCGAGTTTCCACCCGCCAATAGCAGCATCTCCATTGCGGCGCTAAGCGGTTCCGAATGGCCTAATCCGATCGCATCCTGCCCAGGTTACGAGCGGCCGGTGGGGTTGCCCGTAACCCTTGAGTTCGGACGTTCCGTTGTACTGCAATCCTATTCGTTCCGCGACCAGACCTCGCGGGATTCGTTAGAAGCGTGCGGGTTCGATGCTGCCACCTATCACAATGCAAATCCGCTACAGCAGAGGCGCGGCCGTGAATTACTCAGAGCCTACGGTGCGCTCGTGCTGATTCCACGTAAGCCATTAATCCACGGTCATCAATATATCGTGACCACCCAAACCTCCTCGGGTAAGTTCGACTGGGAGTTCCGTCTGAACGCTCCGGCTCAGCTTCAGTCATCTCAGGCTCAGCCGACCAGAATCGAGCGAGTCGCCGTCACCCGTTGAACCCTTACGCCTCGGGTCTATCTGGTCAGGCGGCAGGTTGCTCCTCATTCTTGCGAAAGGTGATCTCGCCGACATCGGGACCGCCGAGAATTACCAGCAATGTCCCTTCTTCATCACTGATATTCCGGAAACCTTCCATCAAGCCGGCCGGAAACGAAATTGTGTCCCACGGGCCCAGTTCGGCCTCGCCTCTGCCGTCTTCGCCCCAGAAGAATTTCCATCGTCCGCTGAGCGGCACGAATACCTCGACAACCGTGTGGCTGTGCAGTGGGGCACCTTTGCCTGGTTGCACTTTGTTGAATGCGACCGTGAAGCCATGGTCGCCCTCAATCGCCGGGTCGGCCTTGGTAACATGGCCGATAACTGAAAACCCCTGCATCGAACGTGGTACCGATTCGCCCCCTGGCATCTGGCGGTAATCCATCGGCATCAGTTCTTTGAAATGCGCAATACGTTTGAGCATGTCTTGGTTCGACATTGCCATAACCTCTCGGCAGGTAGATTGCCCCGGCCTGCAGCAAACCCGGCTCTTGCTCGCGGGTTTGGTTCACGTACCGCGGCGGATCATACACCGTTGCGCGCTGTTTTTACTAATTGAGCTGATGGCCGCGGTGTCCGCATGATTACTTAGGCCGGCACCTCAATGCGGTAGTGCTCAGGATGGTGACTCGATATTGAATTAGAATCAGGAATCGAAATCAGGGTGCATACCGTCGACGGCTCATCGGGGCCGTAGATAGCGGGTGATCAGGAAAATCAGCAGCATTCCCGCGGTGGTCGCGATTCCGACCACCGGCGAGTCG
>JAMXLL010000276.1 GCA_024281015.1 Candidatus Binataceae bacterium | reverse complement strand
TTCTCGCTGGGAACCAAGGGTTCCGTAGCACGTTAAACTAGCGTATGGAGATCCTTGCCTCTTCAGGTCGTAATGGTTCGGCGAACAACGGCCAAGCCTTAGCTTACTTCGGTTGGCTGACGCTATTAATTTACTTGTCAACCCCTCTCGGGGCTCTCGTCGACATCCAGACCTCCTACATGATGAAGAACGAGTTGCATGCTACAGCGACTGAGGTTTCGATGTTCCGTCTGCTCACAGCCATCCCCGCCTATTTTGCATTCGCTTTCGGGCTGATGCGAGACCTGTGGAACCCGTTTGGATTGCGAGACCGCGGATTCTTCTTGATTTTCGCCCCTGTCACTGCAGTTGCATTTATTTGGATGGCAGCTTCACAAATTTCCTACTGGGGGCTTGTCATTGGCATGTTATTGGCGATGCTATCGTCCCGATTCATCGCCGCAGCCTACCAAGGGTTGATTGCTCTCGTTGGCCAGGAAAAGCTCATGTCCGGGCGCCTGAGTGTGGTCTGGAATGGAGTCAGCTACATCCCTGCTATCGTGGCGGCATTCACTTCCGGGTATATCTCAGGACATCTTCGCCCGTCGGAGACCTTCCTGCTGGTGGCGGCAGTCACTTCCTGTATTGGCTTATCGGGGCTGTGGAAGCCTCGTTCGGTCTTCAGCCATACCTATGAAAAACCGCAAGCAAGCACTGCGGATTTCGTGGAAGCTGTCAAGCGGTTAGTAAAGCATCGGGCCATATATCCGGTGGTCCTCATCTGTTTTCTGTGGAACTTCGCGCCGGGCGCGGCAACTCCGCTGCAGTTCTATCTGACCAATGAGCTACACGCATCCGATGCCGTCTATTCATACTTCTACGGAATCTTCGTCACTTCGTTCATTCCGACATTCTTGCTGTATGGTTATCTCTGCCAGAAAGTGGCGCTGAAAAAACTACTTTGGTGGGGGACGGTTATTGCCGTGCCGCAGCTGATTCCGCTGGCATTCGTCCATTCGGCGAATCATGCGCTGGCGTTGGCGGTGCCTATCGGCTTGCTAGGAGGCATCGCCACTGCAGCGTACTTCGATCTAGCCATGAGGTCCTGCCCACCCGGCCTTCAAGGAACCTTGATGATGATGGTCGATGGCGTATTCATGCTTTCTGGCCGTGGCGGTGATCTGCTGGGCTCAAAGATTTATAACATCAGCCCATCAAACGGATTTCTGTACTGTGTTATTGCAACGACTCTCGTATATGCGATGATCCTGCCCTTGATTTTGCTGGTGCCCAAGGAATTGATCGCTACGGCAGAAGGCGAACCGAACCCGAGAGTCGCAGCCCGAGTGCTGGAAGAGATCGCGGAAACAGGACCGGCCTAGGCTCCAGAAGATACTCAGTTAACCGTGTGGCCACCGCTCCGGAACAACACTGAGGCTTACACTTGAATAGCCCATATTAGCAGTGGCACTGCCCTCCAGAATATATTTGACCCGTAAGTCGCGGCCCACATGGCCAATGTTGAGATGTCTTTGTAGACGGAAGATGAATTGCGATTTATTACAAGCAGGTTTGGAATCCTTGAGAGTGCAGTGATTAGGTCATCGGTGCCTTGATGCCGGCGGCCTTGGCACGCCGGACGATCATCCACCAGGTGCCGGCCTGGCTGATCGCTGGTCCGATAAAAGTCTAGCCTTCCAGCCCTTGACAGTCCGAAAGAGCCAGCCCTTGCGTTCCTCGCCGAAGCCGCCACGCGTGATCTACGAGTGCAGCTCCTGCGCCAGTTGCAGGGCAGGGCGGGAAATGGGCCGCAGCGCGCACGTGAGAACGGCATATAGCGGCCGGGGGGCACGGGCACGGAGAATTTGGCTCAGCTTCAATGTCATAGGCGCGCCACAACGAGACGCAACTCGAGCGGAATAGGTGTTAAGCGGATCTCTGCCGTGGATTCAGCAAGGTTGGCGAGTTCCTTGAACCATGACAGTTCGATCTCAGCCTCATCTGGGCGTCAGTGATGCAGTGGTTAGGGGTGGCTGATCGAGATGGCCTGCACCCCTAAATCCCGCCAGTTTTGAGGTAGAGTCCGTCACCCGGAGAGGAGACGGACGGAATGAAAGGCAGCAGGTTCAATGAGGAGCAGATTATAGCGATACTGCGCGAGCACGATGCCGGCGCGAAGACCGAAGAAGTATGCCGGCGGCACGGCATCTCAAACGCCACCTTTTACAAGTGGAAATCAAAATACGGCGGCCTCGAAGTGTCGGACGCGCGGCGGTTGAGAGCGCTGGAAAACGAGAACAAGCGGCTTAAGCGACTGCTGGCGGATGCGATGCTCGACAACGCGGCGCTTAAGGACCTCTTGGCAAAAAACGTCTAAGGCCTGCGGCGAGAAAGAAGGCGGTGGGTCGGCTGAAGGAGCACTACGGGATGAGCCAGGTGCGCGCATGCAGGCTGGTGGGACTGAACCGCTCCAGCATGAACTACAAGGTGCGGCGGCCGGATGATTCGGCAATCAGGAAACGCTTGCGCGAGTTGGCTGGCGAACGGCGGCGGTTTGGTTATCGGCGTTTAGGCTGGATGCTGGAGCGCGAGGGTTACGAGATGAACCACAAGAAGCTTTACCGCATATATCGCGAGGAGAAGCTGATGGTACGCCGGCGCAATCATCGCAAGCGGGCGACAGGAGCGCGAGCACCATTGGCTCTGCCCAGGGCGATAAACGAGCGCTGGTCAGTGGACTTCGTAGCCGATGCCTTAAGCGATGGGCGGCGGTTCCGCATCTTCTGTGTGGTGGATGATTTTACCCGCGAATGCCTGGCGACCGTGGTGGACACCTCGATCGGCGGCCAGCGCGTGATTCGGGAGCTGGAGCAACTGGTTATTGAGCGCGGGATGCCCAAGACAATCGTCAGCGACAACGGCAGCGAACTGACCGCGGCTCCGGTGTTGCGCTGGTCCACAGGCCGCCTCGAGTGGCACTACATCGCGCCCGGCAAACCAATGCAGAATGCTTTCGTTGAATCATTCAATGGCCGTCTGCGCGATGAGTGTCTCAACGAGCACGTGTTCCTGACTCTTGTTGAGGCGCGCGAAATCATCGAAGCGTGGCGGCGGGATTACAACGACCTACGACCGCATTCGAGCCTAGCGGCGCGCACGCCGGCCGAGTTTGCAGAAATGCATTGGAAGCTCTTGCGAGTACCCGAGCAGGAGCGCTGCCTAGCGGAGGCTGGTTGAAAAATGGCAATCGGGATGAAAGCGCGCGTATCCTCCACGTCGGACGCCGTCAAGGGTACGCGCTTCGCGCCGGCTTCGCCGCCCTTGACCGCGCCCGCCGCTACGGCTCAGAAGGTCTTTTATGCGGTTGTTGTCACAACCGCTCCGCTCATTAACGACTGGCCCGAAACTAACTTTTCGTTATCGCCCTCGAGGAGGGCAAAATTAACTCAGGACTCTACTAATAAGTTGATGGGCATTGGGGAGCAGGCCAGAGACATTATAAATTTGCTGAAACTGTTCCGGGTCCAGTAGACCCGCCATTGACTTCCCCTAGGGATCGTGATTTGAGTTGTCAGTTTCGTCCCTGGATGATTAGATGTTGGCCCCCGAGCAGCAACTTTCAGGCTTCCCACGCCTCAGCACCAGGAACTAGCCTCTTCGATACCGCGACGAGCCATTAGGGATGCTCGGTTAAAGTGAATGACGCAACGGCTTGGGCTGCTCCGATCGCAAGGAGCAGACAAAGGAGCGTGCCATGAGCATTCCACAGGTACCAAGCAAGTCTTTGATCATCGTGGTATGGGTGGCTGTTGGCTTGCTCTTGATCTGCTTGGGGGGGCCAAAAGCCTCGGCCGACGTGCACGGCCGTCGCAGGGCACGAGTAATCGAAAACTGGAACAAATTGCCGGCGAGCTTCGAGGCTAATGAGGGTCAAACCGATAGACAGGTAAAATTCTTAGCTCGCGGCTCTCGTTACGTGCTGTTTCTCACTCGTGACGAAGCAGTTCTTTCATTGACAGTCGCAGGGGGTTGGCACGCTCAAAGGCCGTCGGTGGTGTCGATCAGCTCGCGGCCAAAGAGTGATGGCTCATGCACCGCCGTCTTGCGCATTCGTTTGGAGCGCGCCAACACCAATGCAAAGGTGAGCGGAATTGATGAGCTACCAGGTAAAAGTAACTACTTTGTTGGTAACGATCCGGCCAAGTGGCGCCGCAATATTGCGACCTTCGGCCGAGTAAAGTATCAAGCCGTCTATCCGGGAGTGGACCTGGTTTACTATGGGAACCAGCGCCAATTGGAGTATGATTTTGTTCTCGCTCCGGGAGCCGACCCCCAGAAAATCGAACTCAGCTTCGCAGGTGCCGAGCGACTCCGCCTCGATGAGCACGGCAATCTGGTCATAACTATCGCGGGAAATCAGTTTATCGAACACGCACCGCTCATCTACCAGGTCATCGGCAGTAAGCGCAGATTGGTCGCCGGATCCTATGAGCTGAAGAGCGTTAACAAGGTCGGATTCAAGCTGGCCGCCTACAATCATCGCGAGCCGTTGACGATCGATCCAAGCCTGGCCTATTCGACGTACTTGGGTGGTAACGAGGATGATAATGGGTTCGGCGTCGCAGTAGACTCAACCGGCAATGCCTACGTCACTGGGAATACCGATTCAACCGATTTTCCGACCACCACAGGATCGCTGCAACAAGCATTTGGCGGGATCTTGGATGCGTTTGTCAGTAAGCTGAACAGCAGCGGCTCGGCGCTGGTCTATTCCACTTATCTGGGTGGCAGCGACGAAGACGATGGCCTCGGGATCGCTGTGGATTCATCGGGTGACGCCTTTGTCACAGGACATACAGATTCGCCTAATTTTCCGACTACGCCGGGTGCCTTACAGACCATCGGGACTTTGTTCGTCAGCAAGCTGAACAGTACCGGCTCTGATCTAATCTATTCCACGCATTTCGGGGGCAGCGGCTTGTCGATCGGTTCCGCCATTGCGGTAGGTTCGTCTGGGAACGCCTACGTCACAGGGCCGACCGATGCGACTGATTTTCCGACCACGGCGGGTGCACTTCAAACTACCCTCGGGGGCAGCGCTGACGCGTTCGTCAGCAAGTTGAACAGCAGCGGCTCGGCGCTGGTCTATTCCACTTACTTGGGCGGTCGGGCCGACGATGAGGCGCATGGTATCGCGGTGGATACGTCCGGCAACGCCTATGTCGCGGGCTCCACTACTGTCAACCCATTCACAGGCCCGGACAATTTTCCGACCACTGCGGGAGCATTCCAGACTACTTTTGGAGGTGGCTTTAGTGACGCGTTCGTCAGCAAGCTGAACAGCACTGGCTCAGCGCTGGTTTATTCCACCTACTTGGGCGGCAGTGATGGCGATCAGGCGTCGGCCATCGCGGTCGACTTATCGGGCAACGCCTACGTCACTGGCGGAACCCTGTCGAAGGACTTTCCGACCACCGCCGGTGCACTGCAGACCACCTTTGGCGGCGGGATCAATGATGCGTTCGTAAGCAAGCTGGACACCAGCGGTTCGGCGTTGCTCTATTCCACCTACCTGGGGGGCAGTCAGAGTGATGGCGCTACAGGCATCGCTGTGGATTCATCGGGCAGCGCCTATGTCACCGGTACCACCTGTTCGACTAACTTTCCGACCACAACAGATGCAGTGCAAACTGCGTCGCCCGGTAACTGTGACGCCTACGCCTCCAGGCTGAACGGTACGGGCTCGGCGCTGCTTTTTTCCACCTACCTGGGAGGCAGCGCTGGTGATGCCGCTGCCGGGGTCGCGGTGGACTCATCAGGCAGCGCTTACATCACGGGCTCAACCGATTCCTCCGATTTCCCAGTTACCGCTGGAGCTCTGCAGACTACTTTCAATAGTGGCGTTGGGCCCACTGGCTTCCCGGGCGATGCGTTCGTCAGCAAATTCAGCTTCTGCACCCAGCCGAGTACTAAGAGCGAGTGCAAGAATGGCGGCTGGCGCAAATTCTGTGAGCCATCATTCAACAACCAGGGCCAGTGCGTCGCGTTCGTCAATCATCATCAATAGATAGCGATGGCGACAGCGTCGATGAGCTGATCAATCGCCGTCCTTGAACTGATGCAGGATCTTTTTCGCCTGATCGTTGCCTAGCTTGCACTGAACCAAGGTCTTGGTCGACATAAGCTCGGAATCCCTAGCCCCAGGCAGGCTCGGATAAGCTCAACCCAGTGTTCTCCTCGAATCTAGGAGGAGGCAATTATGCCGAACGAGGACTTGTGTTATCTGCCAGCCATTGAGCTCGCCTCAGCCATCCGTACCCGGCGTCACCCGTCGAAATCACCGCCGCGATTCTGGACCGTATCGCCCAGGTCAATCCTAAGATCAACGCCTACTGCACAGTCGTTCCCGAGGCTGCGATGGCGGCTGCTCGGCAAGCAGAAGCAGCCGTGATGCGTGGACAGCCGCTGGGTCCACTCCATGGAATTCCGATCTCCTTTAAGGATCTCACCCTCACTGCTGGTATTCGGACGACCTTTGGCTCGAAGATTTTCGAGCAGCGCAATTACCGGTGGTCACGACGTTGGCAGAGTGATAAATGGGATCCCGTGGTCTGCGATATGTTTTAAGTTCCGGACGGGCCTCCTCTGAGGACATGAGCTAGATGAGAAGAAGTCCGGGATCGGCGATCGCGTTTTCGCTAATGGCGCTGTTTGTGGGATGGCTGTCAGTGGCCCGCGCTGAACCCGCGGCCCTATCTGCGCCGCAGATGCTTACCGCGGAGAACGACGCCGACGACATCCATACCCGAATACCGCACACACTCGCTGAATGGGCCCATGGCGCAATGCTTTTCGACGGTCTCGGTGATTTCCACCGCGAGGCCACGACCTCTTCCCCCGAAGCTCAGAAATTCTTCGATCAAGGCATGCGTTTGCTCTGGGCTTTCAACCACGATGAATCGACGCGCTCTTTTGCCAAGGCGACCGAGTTAGATCCAGGCTGTGCCATCTGTTATTGGGGCGTCGCGCTTACTGTGGGTCCGAATTACAACGTGCCAATGATGGCCGAGCCGCGCGCCAAGGTCGCCTGGGAAGCGCTGGTACAAGCAGAAAAGAATTCCTGGCGGGCAACCCCAGTAGAGCAAGCGCTGATCTACGCTCTGAGCAAGCGCTACAACGCTCCAAGGGCACTCGATCCTGCTAACGAGATGCCTGTCCTTACCGCTTACGCGAATGCGATGAGGGCGGTAAGTAACAAATTTGCGAACGACCTCGACGTACAGGCGCTATACGTTGAGGCCTTAATGAATCTCAATGCTTGGAAGCTCTGGACGCTCGATGGTAACCCTGCACCTGGCACGATAGAAATTCTTGCCAGACTCGAATCGGTGTTGAGACTTGACCCCGGGCATCCAGGCGCGAACCACTACTACATTCATGCCATCGAAGCATCGCGCAATCCAGCTCGGGGTATCGCCGCGGCGGGACGCCTGCGTGACATGATGCCCGCTGCTGGTCACCTCGAGCATATGCCCGCGCACATCTGGCAACGAATCGGACGCTATGACGACGCAGTGGAGGCCAACCGGAGAGGTGTCGCGGCAGACCTAACCTATCTCGCCAAAACGAAGCCGCTCGATTATTACAATCTTGTCTATACGGCGCACAACTACCAGTTTCTCGCATTCTCGGCCGCGATGGAGGGTCGCAGCGGGGAAGCTTTGAAAGCAGCGCGGCGAGCTCGCGAATTCGTTACCGACGACCTGATCGCGACAATGCCGGGAATGGACTGGCCGTTTTCGGAGACCTACTCGGTCTTGCTGCGTTTTGGCCGATGGCACGAAATGATCGCCGAGCCGCCGCCAAATCCGAGATTCAAGGCGCTGACCGGTGGCTACCTGTATGCAATGGCGACGGCGCTGGCCGCGACCGGCCACGTCGCGGATGCGGAGAAAAGGGTCCGTGATCTCGAGAAGCTTGTTGACAAATTGCCCGCAGGAGCAGCGGCGGGCTTTAACACCGCTGCTGATGTGCTCGCGATCGGAGTTTTGGTCGCCAAAGCCCGTATTGCTCGCGCCCAAGACGAACTGGCGCAATCGATTGTACTGCTACGGCGAGCTGTCGCGAACGAGGATCAGCTCGTCTATGATGAGCCCGCAGATTGGTTCTTTCCGGTGCGACACCTGCTCGGCGCAGAGTTGCTCAAGGCAGGCCGCGCGAAGGAGGCCGCCGCGGTTTACCGAGCGGATCTGAAACGGCATCCGGCGAATGGTTGGGCGCTAGCAGGGCTTAGCGCCGCGCTCGACACAGAGAAGAAAGGCGGAGCAGCAGCGCAAGCCAGGGCGCAAATGGAGAGCGCATGGAAAAATGCGGATCTAAAGCTGGCCTCGTCGGCATTCTGAGCGAACTGACGCCTGTTTTGACGCCGTCTTGAAAGCCTTGTACCGAAGATTCCCAATCTCAGGAGGACCTTGCCAGTGTCTGACGCCAACTCTAATAGCGTGAGGGGGCGGACATCTTTAAATGTTTATGGGGCGGACATCTTTAATTGTTCGCGACAGGCCACACCAGCAACGTGAGCAGCAGTCCTGCAAGGATGGATTTTCGCCCGCTAAAGCTACGGCGCGCTGATCAGGAGGTGTTCGGGCTCCGCTGGAGCCCCCGTTTTAACGGTCACTACGGCAGGAAATTCGTCCACGATGCCGGAGGGCGAGAAGCGCCCGAGCATCCCGTTCGGCTGGGTAAACCATAAATTTCCGTCAAGGCCGGTCGTGATCATCGCGGGCATGATGCTGCTCTTTAGCGAATAGACCCCTTGGCTTCCGTCGGGCTCGAACCTGCAAATTGCATGAGCCGCCGGCACTGTGACCCAAACATAGTGCCGTCCTGCGGTAATGCCGACCGGTGGCCCTTGCGCTGCCAACTTGTATTCCCTGAGACGGCCATCGTCGCTCAGGCGTCCGACTTTTTCAGCGCCGAACTCGGTGAACCAAATGTCGCCTTCGCCGCTTCTGACTACGCTATCGGGTCGCGCTCCGATGGCTGCCAGCCGGAATTCTCGAATTCGTCCGTCCCTCGACAACTCGTCGATTCGATTACCGGAGTTCTCGGCAATGTAGAACTTGCCGTTCAGTCCTTCGGCAATGCCGGCTGGGCCGCCGCCGAAGGGGAGGATAAATTCCGTCAGGGTTCCAAGCGGCGTAACGCGCGCCACACGGTTAGCTGCATGTTCAGTGAACCATAAGTTGCCGTCGCTGCCGTTGACGATTCCGGCCGGACCGCTCTCGGGGGTCGGGAGGGGCACATAGGCCGTTGTTCCATCGAGGCCAAGGCGACCGATGCGATTGCCGGCAGGGTCGGTAAACCAGATCGCATCGTCGGGCCCGGCGGTGAGCCGATCGGCCAACGCCCCCTTACCCAGGTCAAACGAAGAAATCTCTGCACTCGGCGTAATTCGCCCGATTTCGGATGATCGCAACGAGCTGAACCAAACATCTCCGTCAGGGCCGGTTGCAATTGCGAAAGGCGTCAGCATCTTTGACTGCCGAGGCGCAGGACCTGGCGTTGGTGGTGCGGTACGGCCGAGTGATGGGAAGCTCTTCGTCAAATGACCTAGGCCGGATATTTGGGGGATGTTGCCGAGATTCGCACATCCACAGAACATCGTGATGGCCAACCCCAGCGCAGTTAATAGAGCTGAAGGTGCTCGCCGGTGCCACGACTGCTGAAAGGGGCTCATGACGCAAACCGCGCACTCGTCAGCTTCGCCTGCCTCAGTTAAATGCCGCTACGGGTGGAGGCGCAGGGCGCGGTCTCCTCCCTACCTCCGCCTAACTCACGGGTGAGTAGTTCCGCCAGCCCGGGATCGCACCGTCAATTTAACCGTGCACTCACCCGGGTCGCGTCCATAGCAAAGACTGCTGACCACACCCGGGGACCGCTCATCGCTTTCGCCGGCATTGCCGGGGCAAATCCAGTGACCGCTGGAGAAATACAGCGCCACGGCGTACCATTGCCCGCCATCCAAACTACCTTCAGAGCGACCGGCCACGTCCTGTGTAGATGAAACTGTAAAGCCATCGTGCCCAGCCCCGGACGGATCAAAGCGCATGAACGTCATCAGCCATCGTCCGGCCCCGCGATTAACCGCCTCATAAGTCATCGGCCGGTCCGACGAAAACACCGGCTTGGCCCGGCAGAGCCAGGGGCGTGCTTGCGCAGCAAAGGCCGGCCGGCCGAAGCAAATTATGGTGAGAGTCATCAGTGCTATTACGATAAACTGCGATGTCTTCATGCCTGCAACCCTGGCTTTCACTCAGTTGGCGTAAATTGGCAAGGGCTCAGAACGGCCCCGACGTGAGAACGTCACGCGCGTAGACGTCCCACAACTTGCCGAAGAATAGCCGGGCGAACTCGTTCAGCGCCGTGAGCCGTTCGGCGATGGTCGGTGCCTCAACGCGAAAAGTTGTCAGCTGTCGCTGGAAATCCAGCATCGAAATAATAATGATGCCAGCCCCGGCGGTCATCGCTGCCAACGCGCGCGGATCCCGCGTCGCAGCCTCCTCGGCCTCCTTGGAGACGTGGCCATTGAGAATATGTGTATAGAGAGTCGTGGTGGCGCGCCATACATCCGACCCCGGCTCATCTTTGACATTTTTCTTGCCGCTCAGTGTGAACGGGCGTCCCTGGCGGTCGGTGAAGAACAGCCGGTACAGCATATACTTGGTCGAAGGATCGGGGTCATCGGTGAAGAGATTGAAGCGGCCCCACTGGACCTGGCATTTCCCGCCGAAGCTGCGGCTTTCGACGTAGCCTGCAATGTCAGTGGTATCATGCTCCGGACGTACGACGAACCCGTGGACGCCGTCGATCGTGATTGTCAAATGAAACATCAGATCGGTACCGGTCTTCTGCCCCTCCGCAGCGCCTCGGGCGAAATCGCTCTCGCCCTCCGACCAGAATCCCTTCATCTCTTCGGTGAATGAGAGCTTGGTTGGTACTTCTTGCACATTGATCGGGTAATCGGGGCCCTGGTGCGAGAGCGAGATGCCGCTGGCCTTACACCATTCCCGGGCCCGCTGAACGCCCAGGTTTACCGTTTCGACCAATCGATCCTGGCTGAAGTCAATAAGGTAATGGAGCGCGACGTCGGCTTTGAGCTCCTTGACTGCGATGGGCCTGCCGAACTCGCCGGGCTGCCCCCGGGCGATCGCATCGTTGTTGGCATCAATCCGTTTGCGAATCGCCCGATAATGGCCGTCTGCGCTGGTTTCGATTATCTGGAAATAGGTCGCAACGAATCCCGGGTGCCACTCGTCCTTCTCGCTTACCGTCCAGATGACCCAAAGTTCATCTGCACCGCGCCGGATCGCTTCTTCGATGTTAGCATCGCTCAAGTAGACGGCGTCGATAAAGGTTTCGCCACCAATATGCACCGGTGGGAACCACATCGGGAGCGAGACGCAGGCGGCCAGCATGTCCTCGCTCATGTTTCGCGGTTCAATGACTTGCAATTCCTTGCGGCTGAAGTTGAAGACGTTGAAGGTGGCGTTGAGAGAGCTAGCCCGAATTTTGTTCCAGTCGAGTCCCCATTGAGGAAATACCCGGTGACGATAGGCATCGAGCGTGAACAGCGATTCGGCATAAGCGAGCCTGGCCAAATCAGCGGGGTTGAAACTGATGCCAGCGCGAGGATCGAGCTTGCGCCAGTTGTCGGCAATTTGAGTACCGTTCATCCCCTGACACATCATGGCCAGGTTGAAGACGCCGCCGCTGGCCCCATCTACATGGTCGAAGTGCAGTCCGGCCTCGTCCAGCCAGACCTGCATCACGCCAGCCTGAAATGCCACCTTTATGCCGCCGCCGGCGAGGATCAGAGAACGCCGCTTGGCTGTGCTGTCGGTCTGATTCATCGCTACACCCCACAATTTGTCAGTCCCACCGATAGTCGGTGCGCTAATGCAAACAATTCATTTTTCAGCCCATGTCATTCTTGTGTCCTGTGCCGGGTCTTTCAAGCTCGTTAACTCCGAGCTATTGCACTGCTGCTGGACAACTTTTCCCAGCGAGTGTAGAAACGGGAAGCTGTTGCTCTTGTCGGTTCACGGCTTTCTGGCACTATACTCGCCAGGTCCTGCCCGGGGGGTAGATCATGTCTGATGGCAATCATTTCATCCTGGACCGGTTAAATGCGGCGTTCGACAAGGTGGACCGTTTCGAGACTATTTCCGGACCGCCGCCCCGGCAGGGGTTACGCAACGCATTGCTCCAATTGCGCGATGAGGTAAACGCCCGGGGTGTCGTTGCGCCGAATCTCGAGCTGGATACCGTCGCGCACTGTCTGATTGGAATGAATTCGGGGCGCGACGTGGCCAAAGCTGTGGCAGCACGAGAACTCGATGGTTTTGGAAAATATGAGAATGAGGATCCAGGTTGGATAAAATGCCTGCTGGAATACGCTTGTTCCCACCCGGTTGACTTCCCGGTTGCTCCACCCGGCGCCGCTATATATCCATTGCAAGGCAGCGGCGATCTTAAGATTGCGCTCGCTGGTGACTGGGGCACCAATAATCCACCGGCAGTAGCGATCGCGGGCCATATAAAGGCCGCGAATCCGGATTATGCCATCCATCTGGGCGATGTCTACTATGTCGGCGATCCAAAAGATGAACTTGCCAATCTGGTTGATCTATGGCCGGCCGGCCGCCTTGGCACCTTCGCGCTGAACTCTAATCATGAGATGTATTGCGGTGGGGTTGGATACTTTCAAGTGATTAGGAACCAGAAGTTCATGAACCAGGGATTCAGCTACTTCGCCTTGCACAATAGTGACTGGCTGATTATCGCACTGGATACTGCATACTGGGCGCATGATCAGAGCTTTCTCTACGAAGATGGATATATCTCCAATGATTGTTTGCTGCCCAAGGGGACTGCTCAGCGAGACTGGCTGGTACAGCTACTTGCCGATCCTGCACATGCCAACAAGCGCCTTATAATCCTCACGCATCACGACGGTTTCGATGTTGACGCTGGGATCGCAAAGGAAAAGGCGCTCTTCCAGGTGATAACCGGACTGATTGGCAACACGCGCGACTGCCTGTGGTACTGGGGCCATGTCCATGCCGGCATAGCCTACAAGCCAATTAAACTTGCCGACAACATCTTCTTGCGCGCCCGCTGCGTCGGCCACGGGGGAGTTCCCTATCCGCCGTTTGGGGAACTCTCAGATTACGGGACTGCAAGATACTCGATCGAGTGGGCGGAGCAGGAAAAAGCCACGAGTGGAGATCCGCGCCGAGCGTTAAATGGCTACATGATCCTGACTCTCAGCGGAAAGCGGATAAACGAGGAGTTCTACGACGAAAATGGCCGCCGGCGCTCATGGTCGAGCACCTCTTGAGAAATCGAGGGCAGCGTTCGCTGGTGCTTGGGTAAACTTGCTGCCCGGAGCCTGGTTGGACTAGTTAGAGCTCAGGCTTGGAAGAAGTGTCCGATCAACTACCGCTCCTCGCCTGGTCCCGGCCGTCAACTCAACCGAGCCGGGCCTTCGCTCGAAAGGATCAAGTAAAGATAACTGCCTCGCATGAGCCTTCAGCTCGGGGATTACCTCATGCGCGAACAACCGCATGCTGGTGCGCCTGTCGTCATCGCCTACGGGGCCCTGGATACTAAGGATGATAAAGATCCCCGTGCGGAGCACTGTCAGAATATCCTTAAGCTTGGGCACGACGCTCTTCGGGGTGCCGACGATAACCTGCAGATTGTTCTCCGCCCGCAACAGCGCCGCGTGCAGCTTTTGCCGGATTTCGTCGTAATTGATGTCGCCGGCCTCTCCGTGCATCTGCTCCTTTACCTTCTCGCCCGTGAGTCCAAGCCACGCGCTGGCCTGCTGCTTGGCCATGATTCGGATGGCGGCCTTGGAATTGTAGCCGGGCGGACTGGTAAATTGCGGCGCGGAGAAGGCGTTCTGACCTCCGCCATAGACAAATCCCGCGGCCACTGCCTGTGCTTTTTTCTCGGTCTCGGCAATTGCGGTCGCTATCATGTAGCCGAAGTTCTCAGGTCCTGCCTGATAGCCGTGTCGTGCGGCCTCATCAGCGTAGAAGTCCCATAAGTCACAAGTCGGTCCGAGCGGCGTACCGAGGCCAATATAGGGATAACGATGCTCGGCGCACCATTGCACCGTTTCGGGACTCAGGGTGCCCGGAATCCACATTGGCGGGTGCGGCTTCTGGTATGGCAGGGCCCAGGGATTGACGTGACGATAGTGAAAATGCTTGCCCTCATAGCGCCACGGACCAGGCCTCGTCCATGCCTGGACGATGAAGTCGTGTGCTTCGTTAAACATCTCACGGTTGTACGCCGGATTGGCGTTGTTGAAGAACTGTTCCGAACCGGCGCCGCGAACCCATCCCGTGACCAGGCGGCCCCGCGAAATCAAATCGATCTCGGCCAGTTCCTCCGCCATTCGCAACGGATGCTTGATAATCGGCAAGGGATTTCCGATAAGCACCAGGCGGGCACGCTTCGTACGATGAGCCAGCACGGCGGCCTCGACGTTCATCACTGAACCCATACAAATCGGGTTACCGTGATGCTCGTTAAGGGCGAGGGCGTCGAAGCCGAGGTCTTCGGCATAGCAATATTCGTCGAGGTAATAGTGATAGTCGTCGGCGGCCTTTTCGCGATCAAAAAATCTATTTGAGATGGCGAAAAACGCGCGGTTCTTCAGAATCTCTTCCTCGGGCAGCCAGCGATATGGCCGCTCAGTAAAATATCCCACCTGCATCTGAACACCTCGTCTGCTCGGATGTTCCCACTGCATTATCCTGCTTTGCAAGTCTGCAACTGGCCTCCTTGAGCATAGAGCGTTTGCTGTTGTGAATCGTGATTGTTAGGAGTGGTCGCAGGAAGACCCAAGGAGGATGCCAATGGATATTGGTGTGATGATTGCCGCGACCGCGCAGACGGGCGACATTGCAGAAATCGCCCGTGAGGTCGAACGGCTGGGCTTTGAGTCGCTGTTCATTCCCGAGCATCCGGTAATCCCGATAGGCTTCAAAACGGTTCCTCCCGGCGGCGGCGAATTGCCGGAGCACTACGGACGCTGGCTTGATCCGTTCGTGGCGTTGTCGGTGGCGGCGGCGGTGACCAGGCGCATTAAGCTGGGTACCGGTATCTGCCTGTTGCCGGAACGAGAACCGCTCATTACGGCCAAGACAATTGCCACGCTGGATGTCGTTTCAGGTGGTCGGGTTGTGCTGGGGGTCGGAGGTGGGTGGCTCAGGGAAGAGACCGAGGCAATGGGCACGCGCTTCGGTGCTCGATGGAAACGGCTACGCGAAACGGTCGAGGCCTTGCGGATTCTGTGGACTCAGCCGGAACCCAGCTACAACGGTGAATTGGTCCAGTTTCCGCCTGTGCGTTGTGACCCCAAACCCGTGCAGAAATCTGGCCCGCCGATTCTGCTAGGGGCTCACGGGCCCAAAGGCCGTGAACGGGTCTTGCGCACCTTTGATGGCTGGTGTCCGGTGGTCGGGAAGGCCGAGACATTCAAGCGTGATGTCGCCGAGCTAAGGAAGATGGCTAATGAACGCGGGCGTAATCCCGAGAGTTTGCAGGTTACTGCTTTTGTTGCGCCCCATCAGGACGGCCTGTCGGCCGACGAACTGAAGTTCTACAGAGATGCCGGCGCCAATCGCATCGTGCTCTTTTCGCAACGCGATGCGATCGATTCGGCCAACGGCCAGGCAATGGAGATTATCCGCCGAATCGCGCCAACTCTTGAGCGCGCCCCGCGCGGCTAGTGTCTCCGCTCGGAAAATTTTAGCTGAGAGCTGGCTGGGCATTGCTGTCGCGCAGATAAGTTAAAGAACAGGGCGCGCCTTTGTCATACTGAATTGAGCGATAAGTACGATAATCCAGCGACAACTTCACGCGTAAGCGTAAACACGTATCGGAGTCTGCATCGCGGAAGCGGCCCCCGATCTGTAATGAATGACCGCGCGACCCACACTAGCGCGAGCGCGATGGGCCGGCATCCGCAAGAAAGAGGTGAAAGGCGATGAAGATAGGTCTGTTCGCGGTTGGTACACCCCGCATGGCCGGCGGTGCATTGCTACGCACGGTGGCGGTTAATGCTGAACGGTTAGGCGTTTCGACCTTGTGGGTGCCCGAGCATGTTGTCCTGCTGGACCAGTATGCGTCGCGCTATCCGTACAGCGACGACGGGCAGTTGCCAGCTCCCACCAACGCGCCGATTTTCGATCCATTTATCTCGCTGGCAATGATGGCCGCAGTAACCTCCAAGATTCGCCTTGCCACGGGCATCTGTCTCGTTCCGGAGCATAATCCGCTGGTCTTGGCCAAGGTGGTCGCCACATTGGATTATTTGAGCGGCGGCCGTGCTCTGCTGGGGGTGGGCATCGGCTGGCTCGAAGAGGAATTCAAGGCCATCGGAGTCCCGTGGGAGCGGCGCGCCCAGCGCACGCGCGAATATATCGATGCGATGCGGCGGCTCTGGGGTGAGGAGGTCAGCTCTTACCAGGGCGAATTCGTCAAGTTCGAGCGGGTACGCAGTAATCCGAAACCTGTCAACGGCCCAAAACTGCCGGTCTTCTTTGGCGGGGAGAGCGCTCCGGCCCTCCGCCGGGTGGCTGAATATGGCGACGGCTGGTGCGGATTCAACTTGATGCCGGATGAAGCCACGGCCAAGATCAAGCGTATCGAGGAATTGCTGCGGGCCAACGGCCGCAAGCGCTCCGATGTCGAATTGGCAGTGTCGCCCTATACCAAACCAATCAAGCCAGACGACCTGAAACGGTACCGCGATGCTGGTGCTGACGAACTGGTGCTGATCAAATTGCGGCCGCCGCGGGAAGAAAGGGAGTTGGTCGCCAACCTCGAAGAGATTGCGCGCGAATGGGTTGAACCCGCCTCCCGCATCTGAACATCAATTCCGGATTTGGCAGTGAGGCAAATTTGCCGCAATGTCCTATTCCGTCTGTGAGGGAGCAAACGTGCATCGAATCGTCACCCTGCTGCCGAGCGCCACCGAAATCGTATGCGCGCTCGGCTTCGAAGCACAGCTTGTCGGCCGTTCGCATGAATGCGACTACCCGCCGGCGATTAAACCATTGCCGGTGCTGACGACCCCCAAGTTTAACGTAGAAGGGACCAGCAGCGAGGTCGACCGGCGCGTCAAACAAATTCTCGCTGAGGCGCTTTCCGTCTATCGTGTCGACGTCGATCTTCTGCGCCGCCTGAAACCGAATGTGATCGTGACCCAGTCACAATGCGAGGTATGCGCGGTCAATATCCATGACGTCGAACAAGCCGCGGCAGATTGGATCGGCGACTCCCCGCCCAGGATTATATCGCTGGCGCCATACTCGCTGGGCGATGTGCTGGCCGATATTCAAAGGGTGGGTGTTGAACTCGGCGCGCCCGAACGCGCGGTGCAATTGGTGAGCTCGCTCCATCAACGGATGACCGAAATCGAGAAGCGAGCGGCCATCTCGGGCAGGCGGCCCACCGTCGCGTGTATCGAATGGCTCGATCCGCTGATGGCGGCGGCTAACTGGATGCCCGAGCTGGTCACGATGGCAGGTGGGCAGAATATTTTCGGTACCGCCGGGCAACATTCGTCGACGCTTGCATTTGATCATCTTCTGCAGAACGACCCCGAGGTAATCGTCCTGATGCCGTGTGGATTCGGCATGGATCGGACCG
>JAMXLL010000275.1 GCA_024281015.1 Candidatus Binataceae bacterium | reverse complement strand
GAGTAAGCCGGAATGACGGTGGCTTTTCTCTTATAGGAGAAATATGGAGCTGAGCCGTCCGACCGTCGGCGACCGTATCTCGATAAGCGATATAGCGTCGCGAGAACGGCTCGCGGCTGAGCGCAGTCGCCCGAAGCCCTGAACGGGCGTCTCATGGTCGACGGTGAAAAACTTCGGAGTAGAAGATGGGAATTGGCTTGACCTGGTTCGGTTCGTTGGCGCTCTGTGTCACCTTTCTGTTTGGCTCGATCACGGTGCTCGCGGAAAATAGTAAACCGGCTGACGGCGCTATCGGCGCAGCATCTTCGGAATCGCAGACCTCGGCCGCAGAGCACGATCATTCCACGGCATCGAATGGAATTCCGCCCGGCACCACCATCACTATGCAAAATTGGCGTCACTACCATCAGTATATGCCGGAGGGGATGGTTGCGCTGTTCGAGGGCCGCTATTTCTGGAAGATGCCCGATGACGTCCGCATGGAAATTGGTCCCACTATCATTCATCCGCTGCCGCGCAACTATCTCGCCGCCACCGAGAAATACTCGGGTCAGGTCAGAATAGTTGAACTACCCGACGGTGGGCTGAATCTCACTGGCTATCAGGGCGGCACCCCCTTTCCCGCGCCTGATGAGCCGCACAAGGGTTGGAAAATACTAGCCAATCTCTGGTTCCGCTATATTCCTCATCTGTCGGTCAACACTTATTCCCAGGGATGTTACGTCAATAGCTTTCACAGTTTTAGCTGTGATGCAGGCGTGTTGGTCTATCGCCAGCTGTCATTTAATACCGACCCGGGGGTTCCGGCGACGACTCCGGGGGCCCAAGGTAAATTCTTCACTGAATACTTCGAAGTTACCGAACCGGAGCAGGAGCGCTACAACGCCGATCTAAAGATTGACTACACCGACCTGACCCGGCCCGAAGATGGTTACCACTTTATACCTGCGTACCGGCGCTACCAGCCCGAATCATCTCTGGCGCGATGTGCCCCCGGGTTCGGCAGCGATACCACGCCCGAGGATTTTCGCGCCGGGTATGACTCCAATATCACACAGGTCAAGGTCGATTTTCTGGGCGAGAAAAAAATCCTGAGCCTGCAGGACTTTACGATGCCCGCGGAGGGTTATCCCCACGATTTCGATCTGCCGCTGGGATGGCCTAAGCCGTCGTGGGGTAAATGGCAATTGCGCGACGTCTACGTTATCAACGTCAGCAAAGTACCGCAATTCGCCCGCGGCTACTGCTACGGCAAACGAGTGATGTACATCGATAAGCAGTTCTATGGCGCACTCTGGGAGGATCTATATGATTCGCACGGCCGGCCATGGAAATTTATGGCGGTTTTCCGGCCGGCCCATCAGGCGCCAGGAATCGGTCCTGTTAGCGAAGCACTCTCATACGACGAGTCCATCTGGGATATCCAGAACAAGCACGCGACGTTCTTTCTCGATCCCACTGGTGACCAGCCGATATACCTTAACCAGCAGGCACCCGCCAACTATCAGGATGTCGACCGCTACACCACTCCCAGCGGCCTGAACATGATCATGAGATGAACGAGCGTAGAATCGCTGCGAAAGCCGTTTCGTCCGGTTTTGCATCATCGTCCTGACTCCCTTCGGGCACGGCCCCTGGAGACTGCACACGTTGCGCCACGTTTCGTGCTGGCGCTTGCCGCCCGTAGCCCCGGTGTCGTGCTCGAGGTTTCGCAACACCAATCAGCGTGAGCTTGTTGGGTATCATCCCATTTAGCATCCGTTCTTGCGAAAGGGCTTTCACTCAGGCCCTTGTTGCTGAAAAAGACCATCAAACTGGCCCAGTCCGCGGTAAGACCCAGCAGACTCGAAGTTGGTGCCCGTAAAAGCCTGAGAGGGAGGTTCTAAGGATTCGGATAAAACCGCGGGCCGCGAGGGGCCTGATTCTGCGTTTCTCTTCGATACCGTACGTATCCAATCAAGCTTTTACTGGCCCTTTGTTGGCCAAAAAATGAAAATGCTAGCTATTGTCATTTGTTTAGTGTTACATTTCTCTTTCGTTGGGAGTTATTAGCCTATGTGCGTGGTTGCGGCCGCGCCAACTCGTCCGCCTGTTCCTGGTCGCGCTCGGGCTGACTGCACTGATGGGGCCGGTCGCCGCGCCCGGCGTGGTCGAGGGCGCTCTCGCCGCTGACGTAGCGCGTCTCGACGCGGCGAACGCCAAGATCGATTTTCTGACCAATCAGATTAATGGGCTGCTTAACCGGTACCACGAGGCCCTGCAGGCCAAGCAGCTGCGGCTGGCGCGCGAATACTGGCTCCAGGTCGTGGCCGATGGCGACGCTGCATGTGACATAGCTCAGACCGCGCCGGAATTGCGCAGCAATCCCAAGATGATCGGAGGCTGCGCCATCTTTCACGAGCAGCGCGCTCGTCTCGACTCGCAGGGCCGTAGCGAGGTCGACCGCCGCGAATGGCTCGTCTTGCATCCTTGAAACCGGGAGGGAGTGTTCGAGCCGAGATTCCCGCGCCTTTCTCGCGCGCTGTTCGAAAAGGCCCGCCGTTCAGCGACCCAGTTGCCAGCTCAGGCGTCGACGGATGGTCGTTAGTTTTCAGCCGACGTTTACTGTCTCTGCAGCAGCTGCAGAGCAGATTGCCGGAGGCGGAAAAAAAGAAGCGCAGACCAGCAGCCTGCGCTTCGTTCTGTCGAGCGAAAGCCTCAGTCAGCTATGGCGTGAGGCAGAAGCCAGCGTTGGTCACCGCCGCTTTGGCCACGTCATCATCCTGATCTACGCCATCTCCACTGACCCCGACCGCGCCGATCAGGTGGCCCGCGCAGTCATAGACTGGCTCGCCGCCGGCGAAGGTAATTATCCCGTGGTGGTATTTGTTGACCGCATCATCCGGATTTCCGCCCGTTCCAGTCAGCGGTCGATAGGGATTGCTGTTGCCGATGCCCCACAGCGGGGCTGGTCCACTGTCGGTGCCCACCGGGCCTGTTCCACCGCCATCCGGCCGTGAAAGAAGGCCGAGTGTGAGAGTGGGCAACGCTTGATCGTTACTGCTGAAAGCTACTGCGCTGTAGGCTTTAGCCAAGGCAATCTCGATACTGCCACGCCACGCATCCGAGCCTGCAGGCTGATTCGGTGTCCCGCCTGTATCGGTAGCATTGATTGCTAGCGCTTGACCTTCGCGGTCCACGACCGCGCACCACATCTTGGTTTTCTTGCCAGTGCCCCGTACTGCTGATTCCTGGTTCTTGGCGGCACTGGCGCAGGCCGTCTCAATAGCAGCTGGGTCGATACCGCCGCTGTTGGCGGCTACTGCGGGTCGGAGCGCCGCCATCCCGAGCGCAACGGAAGCTGTCGCGATTAGGCGATAGTACTTCATGATTCCCCCTGGCAAATGGATTTGACGACGCACTATCACTTCCTCTGTAAACTATGTCAACAAGAACCTTTGACCAATAGTTCACAAAGCCGGCAATCCGTTGGACGAATGTGATCGGTGTTCATCCGTCAAAATCGAGATGCCCTCGGACGGTAGTGTGCCGCCAGCGTTGGCGCCGGTATTCGATCGCAGTGCCGGCGCGTCCTCGTGCCTCATCTCGAGCGGCCCCGAATCGGTCGATGTCCGTTTGCGAACCTGCCGGGTGCGGCGAGGGCCGCTCTGGTGAGGGCCTGACGGCCGCGAAGATGGTTCTAGCCAGTCGACAGTCCTGACAAATTATTGGTTCAGATGGGACCACTGGGCGCTTGTTTTCTGCGTCCAAAAGTAACATAGGGAACGTTTTTCCCAGGCTTTATCGTGCGGCAACACATTTGCAAAGGAATCAGGGCGGGATCGTCGTGCGGCACGGCGCACAGGGCCTGGGGGAAACGGAAGTGTTCAAGGCATTGCTGCCAGGGGGAGCGGCAAGCCGTGCTGAGTTTGCCGCCATAATCATAGGGGTGGAGATGGAGGTGCGGATGCCCGACGGATAACTGTGTGGAGGAGTCTAAATGGGTTCAGTTGAGCAGGACCAACCATCAGTGAGCGCGTCGATGGGGGCGCGGCACGATTCTCACAGTCACGCCACAAATTTTCCTATCAAAATCCAATACCGCGATACCGCCGAGGTAGTAATAGCCTGCTCGCCTGATGACATCGAGCCCGGCCGGACCTTCTATCTGCTGAAGCTTCGCTGTAACGAAAGCCGCGAACACATTATGACGGAGGGTTTGTCACGTCCCGTCAATAGTTCGCAGGCGAGTGTCAATAGCGGCTGAATCCGCCACGAATTGGATGAACAGAAACAATCAAGCGAGAAGGAAAGTTACGGGCTTCGGCAACACGTGCGACGCCGTAGAATTCCAATGAACATGGGCCGGCGGGTGCCCCTGTTCTGCGATTCCAAATCAGCACTGAGGCCGTTTTATGTAACTGACGTATGCAGCGCCCTCGGAGATACGGACTTAAGATCGTTTACACCTCTGCATTTTTTCTCTCCGCCTTCGGCCCAGCTTAGTCGCTTTGTTTGAAATCGGCTTCCGCTTCTGTCATTCCGAGTGGGCCGGAGCGGCAGCGGAGGCAGAGCCTGTCCCGAGTCTGCCCTAGGGGGAGGAATCAACGCGGAGCGGTTAAAAGAAACCGGTACCGGCCCCCTCGCCAGGCTCGGCGGCTGTCCGAGATCCCTCTGCGCCTTGCCTTCGCTGCGGCACTCGGGATGACATAAAAGCCGCGCTTGCTTTGGGCTCTCCACCAAATTTCCGTGATGCTTTTACTGGAGCAGTGCTTCCGAGCTTCGTACCCTCGCCGAAATAGCGACGTGCGTGCTTTAAGGAGGGCACGCATTGTCATTGTCATTCCCGCGCGTCTGCTTCGTCTGGCCGCGCGAAGGAATCCCGAATCCGGCGCCTGGGCTCGCTCTAAGACATTGGGTTTCGCCGCGCAGCAGCCACACGCAGGAATGAAAGAGGGGCCATGCTGTTTCACAGAATCCTTGCAAATATCTTTTGCAATCCTCAATAATTGGCAACCCGCAGCAGGAGTATTTCAGCGAAGGTACTTCTGCTTATTTTCCTGGATGGGTATGGTGTAGGGTTTTGGAACAGACCAGTGAAGGTGGCGGGAACTTCGCGATAGCTGGACCCTCGGTCATGTACTGTTGCGTATAGAAGATGCCAAAATAGCCATTACCTTCGAGTGGCGATCCCGCATCGCTACACCCGGGTGCACATCCGGTGGAAGGACACACGTCCGAATATGCAAACAGGAACGTTGGAAAACCTGACTGCGAGGACGTGGCGCAGGTCGAGGTTCTCACGTTTGCGATAAACGTCTGTTCTTCGGCGATGAGCCCGGCTGGCACATTCGAACTGTTGGGACATCCGGTGTTGTAGCCAGTTTCGCCGATAAACGTATGCGAGGCGCCACACGAGGCTTGTGATATCGTGCTGAAGTCCGTCTGCACCTGCTGCCAACACTGTGCCCCGTCGTTCGGCCATGACGGCGGCACACCGGCAACGTTCTGGCAATAAGGATGTGCCGCGATGAAATCGACTCCAGCGGGCGGGGCGCCATTGGCGCAGAACGTCGATTCCTGGCCAAGCACCAGCGATACCACGATAGGGATATGTGTGAACCCGCGAGCATCGAGGGCAGTGCGCAGTGTCTGTGCGGCCGTGCCGATCATCTGAGCCGTGATAGTCTGGCCGTTTACTGTCGTGCCGAGCGCCTCGTTGCCGAGTTGGATGGCGATGATGGTTCCGTTCTTAATGAATTGCCCTGGTGGTCCGTTGGGATAGTTGAGCGGCTCTACATACGGTCCTGTATTCGGCGGTATGCCGCAAAAGCTGGCAGGATTCCAGGGCGTTGTAGTGCCGCAGGCGCCGTCCAACAAAGCGCCTGCATATTTGGATCCGCATAGTGCTATCGGCTGACCAGCAAACGTGCAGTCGGTCGCACTATCGGAGGCCGCGAGACTCGGGATCGCATCATTGAACAGTCCCTGGAACACTTTCATTTTCAGATTTTGTGCCGTCGTGAGAATGTAGTAATTCGGCTGGTAGGAGGTAATCGTCGACACCTCAAGCGAACTCTTGAGGTTGGCCAAATCATCGTTGTAGCAGGCCTGACATGCAGTGGGGCACGTGCTTAGCGGATTGTTAGCGGTGCATGTGAAGGAAAGCTGAGGATTGCAGGCTACGGGAGTCGCGGTGGTCCAGTTGTTGTCGCTGCATCGCGCTTCTGGGGTATAGTCAATTCCGATGGCATTGCTGTCGACACCGTGAAGTTTCTCAAACAAGCTCCTATTGAACTGATGATTAGAGTCGTTGGCTGCCTGATTCGCCGTCGATCGGCGATTTGGACCGGCGTAGGAAGTCGGATGCCCAAGAGCTACGGCCACCAAAGCCAGAGCTACCCCACCAATCGTTAGTCGAGACATCCTTTTCTAATACTCCCACCATCAGCTGGTTTTTCGAAGTGACGCCCGGGTTTCAAATCTGGTTAGACTACCGAGTCCGTAGCTGCAAGGGTTGGTCCAGCGTCCTTTTTGGGACTCTGCGAGTGTGCTCAACGGCAGCCGTTAGAACGGGGAGATTATCGGATAGCGAAGCTGCCACTGGGGATGACAGAAAGGTGGGGCTTTAGTGGCACAGGCTTCCAGCCTGTGTTGCTTTACTTTTTGACTCCACTAATGCTCATCGCAGGCTCCGGCCGACCAGTATCTCCATCGTCGGGCTCTTGCGCACGATGCCGTTCCCATACGTGGCGATGAACTGCAGGTAATAGATGCTCGGGCCCGCCACCGGAAAGTCGCTGGCCGTAGTTAAATAAATACAGCTGTTCCCGTCGCTTTGAACCGGGCAAACTCCGCGTCTGAACGCTGGTCGCGTTCGCGGCGATACACCATCGTCACACTCGAGCCGGACAGCGTCACCGGAGCGGCCGCCCGGCCGCGTTCGTCTGCCACGTCAGCCCCACTCCGATGCTAGCACTAACGCTGGCTCCGAACGCTGCGTAAGCGGTTATCGCCACGGCCGCGATAAGCGTCGTGGCCTCCGCGTACCGCAGCCGGCCTGGGTGGAAGCCGGCCATCTATTCTCGAGAGTGAAATGTCCGGAAGGGGAAAGGCCGCTTGAGTGGAAGTACCTAACTATTTACCACCGAAGTATCCGCGCTCTTGCTAACAATTTGAACCTTAATATTCGCATCCGCAGGCGCGGAGGTCGGTGGGCCAAATACTTCGGCAAGTTGGAGAAACTCGGCTTGCAATTCGAACGCTGGCTCCAGGAGCTTCGCTAGTTGCGCCAGCCTCGTCTGAAGCTTTTTCGCCGGTTCCAGGGCAGAGGCAACAGCCTTAAGTTGGTCTCGAAGATCTTCCGATACGTCTCTGAAGATCTTCTGCATGCCGCTAATCGGCTCAAAGTCGCGGGCGAGGTTCGCCATTTCGTTCTGGAATGCCTTGACCGAACCGTATGGTTCCGCCAGCCGTCCGAGCGAATGTCCCAACTTTACCATCGAGTCGAAAGCCTCCATCGCGTCGCCGCCAAAGATATCTGCTTGGTCGAAGACTGATCGTAAGCGCGCGAGCCTTTCTTCGAACGCTCTGGTTGGCAGAAACATACTAGCGACCGCCGACAGGGTTTCTTCACTCATTGAATTAGCTTCACCCTTGGTTTGCGCTTCTTGTTCGGGCTCCGAGCTGGCTGCGGAGTTGTTGGAGGGCATTTCGATGTCCTGGTTATGCGGGCGAACTTCCACTATTGCGAGATCTGGTGTCCTTGTATTTTCGACGTCCAATACCTTTGGAGCTTCGGGACGAAAAAGAAGCTTTCGCAATCCCGCTACGCGTACGGGCTCGGTTTTCGCCGCTGCAGGCGAAGATCGGCGATCGCTTAGCACGGTAACTGCACGACGCACCACATGTGCCATTCGGCGGGAGCAGAAGTCCGGAGTGGTATTTTGGAATACCGGGCAGATATGAGTAGCTCCGTGCATCTCCTTTTACTCATGCTGTCCTTGGGTCAGCGGGCTTTCTCTGGCGATGCGGGCATTTCGTTTCAAAGAAGGGTCTTGCTTCGGAAAGGTTCCGTGTCATTTGCGAAGATGTTGCAGCGTGACACCACCGGCGAGTGTTCTGATTTGGGCCTTTTGGGACAAGGCGAAGTTTTCAACGCAGCATCGTTCACCACATTAGCGAACGAAAAAATGGACGGTTTGGCTGAACTGCAGAGCCAGGATCAGCGCCAGCCACTCGTTTCCACGAGGCCGCATTCAGCCAGACGCGGTTGCCAGTTCTCTTTGAATTGGCCCGGGCCCAGGCGAGGCTTCAAGCGAACAGCGTGCACCGGCGATGGTAATGAATCGTTTTTTTCGCGCGGCTCTGACCGATTGGATCGGTTGTGGGCCGGCGGTCAGTTAGCACGTAGGCGGTCTCAGGAAAGCGCAAACCCGAGTGTGTGCGGAGGACTGATCCGCCAGCAAGTCAGCAACTTACCAGCCTGGGTCACCTGTTCGCCAATGATTGACCACGTCCAATCGTTTCCGAGGTAACCAAAACTGTCGAAAAAAGAAACCAAAACGTTGAAGGCTACGAATTTAGAGGGATTAACTATCACAGACCCGGAAGCCGAGTTC
>JAMXLL010000274.1 GCA_024281015.1 Candidatus Binataceae bacterium | reverse complement strand
TGGTCGACATGGTGCACGAGATGAGCGCGAGATAGCAGCCGGAGGGAGTCCGCAGCACGCGGCTAAAAAGTGGGCGTTGCGATCTTCTGCGAAATCGCACGCAGGTGATCGATGAATGGTATGCAACGACAGGCGATGCGGCTCTGAAGAGAACTCCATGAGTGGAACGGAACGCGGTTGCGAAGCAGTAGTGCTGATAGGCTTCGGCGGCCCGACCACGGCGGACGAAGTGCGGCCATTTCTCGATCGGGTGCTGGCGGGCAGACCGGTCCCGCGCCAACGTTATGAAGAGGTGGTCCGTCACTACGAGGTGCTCGGTGGCCGTTCGCCCTACAATGAAATCACGACGCGGCAAGCTGCCGCGCTACAAGCAACGCTGCAACGAATGGGACTGCCGGCGCCGGTCCTGACCGGATTTCGCTATGCGGCGCCATTCATAGAGGACGCGGTGCGCGAGTTGCAGCAACGTGGAATCCGCGACGCATTCGGATTTGTTCTTGCTCCCCACCGTTGCGAGGCGAGTTGGGATCGTTACCTCGCGGAAGTCGAAGCCGCGCGCCAGCGGGTTGGGGGAGACGCAACGCAATTTCACTATCCGCCGCCATGGCACGATAAACCCGGCTTTGTGATGGCGGTCGCCGAACGCACGCGTGCGGCGCTTGAACTGTCCGCGAGCGGGCGCGAGCCCACCGAGCTGATCTTCACCGCCCATAGCATCCCGCTATCGATGCGTGGACGAAGCGAATACGTCGAGCAGCTAAACGATTCCGCCCGCAGAATTGCCCAGGAGCTGGGGCGGGATAGCTGGACGCTCGCATTTCAAAGCCGCAGCGGTAACCCGCGCGACCCCTGGCTGGAGCCGGATATAACGGATGTCGTGCGCGGGTTGGCTGGCGGTCAAGCCGTCGTCGTACCCCTCGGGTTCACCTGCGACCATGTCGAAGTGTTGTATGACCTTGACATCGAGGCTGCGAAAGTGGCGCGCCAGGCGGGGGTCGCGATGGTACGGGCCGAGACCGTAGGTGATCATCCGGGATTTATCGAGATGATCGCGCAAATCGCGGCCCGGTACATATCTCCGGCATCGATTCGAGCCCGCCAGAATACTGTTATGCGTCAATGAGTGACCAATTCTCGAAAGTGCCGCGAGTCGCCGTGATCGGTGGAGGGATTACCGGGCTGGCCGCGGCTTGCCGGTTGCGCGAGCTCGCCGCCGCTCATGAAATCCCGCTTGAAACGATCTTGTTGGAAAGCACTGACCGGGTGGGTGGCGCGCTCGAAACTGTTCGCTCCGGCGGCTACGTAATCGAAACCGGGGCCGACTCGATCCTGTCCGAAAAGCCGCCGGCCTTGAGATTGGTCAAGCAGCTTGGACTCGAAGCGGAGGTTATCGGTACCCAGGAACGCTTCCGCCGAACCTATGTCGTGCACCGGGGCAAGCTCGTACCGATTCCTGATGGATTTTCCTTAATCGCGCCGGCGCTCTTGCGCCCCGTACTGCGCAGCAAGCTGTTCAGCTTGTTGGGTAAACTGCGAATTCTAGCCGAGCCGCTGATCCCACGCCGGCGCCGGCATGAAGATGAGAGCCTGGCAGCGTTCGTCAGGCGGCGGCTGGGACGTCAGGTACTGGAGCGAATTGCGCAACCGCTGGCTGGCGGCATCTATACGGCTGACCCCGCCATGCTGAGCGTTGCGGCTACGATGCCGCGTTTCGTCGAAATGGAACGACGCTACGGCAGTCTGATTCGCGGCCTTAAGGCGGCCTCGCGTTCAAGCCAAGCTGAACGTGAAGTGAGCGGCGCGCGCTGGAGCCTGTTTATCAGCTTCGCCAACGGAATTGCCCAGTTGACTGATGCGCTGGCGACACGTTTGGGCAGTGCGGTGCGCTACCGCGCCCACGTTACCGGGTTGGAGCGGCAAGAGCCGGCCGAACATCCACGGCGCCGTATGTGGCGGCTGCGGTTGGAAGACGATCTGAGCGTCGAAGCGGATGCCGTCGTGTGTACCATTCCAGCATACGCAGCGGCGCGGCTGGTGCGGCCCCATAACGAATATCTTAGCGTGATGCTGGAAAGCATCGAATATGCATCTGCGGCAACGGTAAACCTCGCCTTTCGCGAGAAGGATTTTGCCACGGTGCCGCATGGTTTCGGCTTCGTCGTGCCGGTTATCGAAGGCCGCAAGATCATCGCCGGCAGCTTCTCGAGTTTGAAGTACAGCGGTCGCGCCCCCGGCGGAATGGTATTGGCGCGGGCTTTTCTCGGCGGCGCTCTGCAAAAAGACCTGATGGAGCTCGACGATAACGAGATGATCGGTGCCGCGACCGAAGAATTCTCCGCCCTGCTTGGAATCAAAGCAGCCCCGGTTCTGACGAAACTGCGGCGTTGGCCGCGCTCGATGCCACAATACGCATTGGGGCACCTTCAGCGGGCTTCGGTTATCGAGCAGGAAGCTGCGCGCCTCCCCTGCCTCGCGCTCGCTGGTGCCTTCCTGCGTGGGGTTGGTATTCCTGACTGTGTGCAGGCCGGAGAATCGGCCGCTGAAGATATTTTTTCTGAATTTCGCCGAGCCCGGTGCCGATAATGAATACAAGGGGTGCCTTATCGCCGCCGGTTTCCCCGTGAAAGATTCCTCCCCCGCAAGTTCGCCTGTGGAACGGGTCATCGCCCATGCAGACCTGGACGCCTTCTACGCTTCAGTTGAACAGCTCGATAATCCAGCATTGCGCGGCAAGCCAGTCATCGTGGGCGGCAGTTCGACGCGCGGGGTAGTCACCTCGGCTTCTTACGAGGCGCGAAAATTCGGGGTCCGCTCGGCGATGCCGTCGGTGCAGGCACATAAGCTTTGTCCGCACGGGATTTTCGTGCGCGGACGGATGCGCCGCTATGTCGAGATTTCGCGCATCGTACGCGAGGCATTTGAGTCGTTCAGTCCGATAGTGGAGCCGCTCTCGCTCGATGAGGCCTTTATCGATCTGAGCGGCACCGATCGTCTTTTTGGGAATGCCCTGGAGGCTGGAGCTGCCCTTAAGCAGTGCGTGCTGAGTCGTACCGGGCTGGTAGTGTCGGTGGGAATCGCGCCGACCAAAATGGCAGCGAAGATCCTGAGCGACTTATCGAAACCGGACGGATTACTGGTGCTCACTGCAAGTGAACTGCGGCCGTTCCTGCAACCTTTGCCGGTCGAGCGCCTCTGGGGTGTTGGCCGGGTAACTCTGCAGCGTATGCATCGGCTGGGAATTACCACGATTGGCGACCTTGCTCGCCACGAGGTGACGGCATTGCAGAATGAGTTCGGTTCCCTTGGACCGCATCTGCACGAACTCGCTAACGGCCGTGATCGACGCAGCGTACTCGCCGACTGGCAACGCAAATCTTACGGAGAAGAGAGTACGTTCGAGCATGACCTCGAGTTAAGTTCTCTCGAACTCCAACGAGTCCTCATCGCGCATGGCGAAGCGGTGGGGCGGCGGTTGCGCGCCGATCGCGTCCGTGCACGAAGTGTGACTCTCAAGCTAAAGCTGGCGCGTCCGCTGGGCGGCGGCCGATATCCTCTGGCCACACGCTCGACAACGCTCGATGCGCCGACCGACGATGGCGCGGCAATCTCCCGCGCTGCTATCAAACTGCTCGACCGGGTTACGACGCGCGACCGGGTGAGACTGGCCGGTATCCAGGTTCATCAACTACAGCGCGACCAGCAAATGCAGCTTCCGCTGTTTGATTCGGCCGGCTTGGAGTCGCGGGCTGGCCGCCTGAACCGGGCGTTGGACGAGGTTGTACGGCGGTTCGGCGAAAACGCTATTACCCGTGGATTGGTCCATGCAGAACGAGCCGCGCCCACCCGCCGCATCAAGTAAGTGATGGCCGTTGCTGTGCTCTTCCACAACACCGGCGAAAGGGCATGGCCTGACTGGGGGCCGAGAATTGGGCGCGTAGATCACCCTCGCGAGAATCGTCAGCCGGCGCAGGGCCGTTGTTGAGAGGACCAGCGCGAAACGCATCATGGTGACAGAAAGTCGCGCAATGCTATCCGGGGTCCGCAATGCGGGCTGAGGGGACGGGCAGGCTCAGACGACGCAGTCTTGCTTCGCACCGCTGATTCCAGCACCGTGAACAGGAAAGCCCGCGCGCTCCTAAACTAATTTTCGAGGTGGGCTACATGCACACCAACGCCAAATTAATTCGGATTCAACCCGCGTTTGATGACCCGCGGATGGTTCGGGCGCTGTTTGCGCGCCATGCCCCTTACCGCACTATAGGTGAATACATTCCAAGAAAGCCGGACCAACCGGTTTTCCCCTATTTTCGCGGCAACTGGGCGGTCGGGGGTAAGCCGCTGGTCGACGCTGCCGAAGAGATTCTGCACAACTATCGGTTCATCGACGCGGCTCGCACACTCTTCGGTAGTTCCGGTATCCGTCCGAAACTTGTTCTGGTGAATCTCAATGCGCCGATGCCCGCCGGTCCGACGCATGTCGACGTTCCCACTTTTCGCGGAGTGACGCGCGAGCATTATCCAATCCAATGGCTGGTCGCCATGGGCCGATCGCGGCTTTTTGAAAAGTGGCGGATCGTTCAGGCAGGTGCGGTAGCGTGGTTTTACCACGGACCCGGCGGCAATTTTGAATACTGGCCCGAGGGGCTCGAAGGCCCGATGCATGCGGAGCAGCCTCCTTTCCGCAATGTCGCAATAATGGCCGATAACGACGTGATGTATCATCGGATCGGGAGAGTGGGCGGGCCGGACATAAAGCTTCCGCAAATGACAGGCGCAGCCAAGTTGCAGGCGGTCGGCAATGACAACTGGGCGATCGTAGAGGACGGCGAGATTCGTGCGACTTATCCGTCTAGTGCGGTCCGCCTCTCCCTCGTCTGGAAAGCTGATCTCGAAGACGAAGTGAATCCGCAATCGCTTAACCTGGATCGCGTGATGAGCATTTTCATCGCCGACCTGCACCAGCGAAACCTTGAGTTTTCTATCCCGTCGGACCCGATGTCAGATAAAACCTGGATCGCCACTCTGGACAGCATCTACGGTGTAGTTCCGGGCCTCGAAACCGCCAGAGAGCAATAGGACCTTGGCACTGACCCTTGAGGGCACCTGCGGCTGCGGAGGTCGATGCTCTGGAAAATGTCGCTCTCCCGATGGGAGAGGTCGGCGCGCAGCGCCGGGTGAGGGACCTTCCTGAGAAATTCAGATTCTGATGCGACCGCTCCTGCGCTCGCGCTTGACCGCGCCGGCGTCCTGCGCGTTGCACAGACCGAAGTCGAACGCACTGGAATGAGGAGGTGTCGGACAATATCGATGGGAGTGGGCGGCAGACTAATGCGGAGCGAAGCGGAGCTGCCAACGAACGCAGCGGTATTCGTGGCCGTCTAATTCGGGTAATCTCGGCCCGAGACATGAGCCGCAAGGAGCGAAAGATTTTCAGTGACGAGGAAAAAGGCTCTGCCTAAATTAAAGAACGAAGACGCCGAACGTGAGTTCTGGGCCGACCACGACTCGACTGATTTTATTGACTGGCGGCGGGCTAAGCAGGTGATGCTCCCGAATCTTCGCCCTTCATCGCAGACCATCTCCCTGCGCCTGCCGAAGCCGATGCTCGATCGGCTCAAACTCCTCGCCAACAAGCGCGACGTTCCATATCAGTCGCTGCTCAAGATGTTCGTGGCCGATCGGCTTACAGGCCGAGCTAAAAGAATGACCTCGACAGAAAGCCCTGGATTTGAAGTCCGACGATCCTCGGCCGGAAAAAGAGTGTTGTTGGTGCCCTGCCAGAGCGAATGGCTCGAAGGGTAGAGGTTCAGAAACGCGGACCGGTCGTTCCCGGTTGGAGACGCCCGCCGCGTCGCAACCATCACGAGCAACCGACTGGGCTGACGCGATGGGAACTAGTACGTAGCAATTGCAGGCAAAACCGCCCGCATGCCAGAAGGGCAAGGTGTGGTGGCTAGCGTTGTCGGAGAATGGGGGGAGTGCGAGTGAAGACGATCTTTGACTTGTGTGAGCCGCGAAAGGATGTCGCCAAAGGCGTCCCTCTCAGTCTGAATGAAGAGGGAGTGGGCGAAGGGAAGTGGGTCTAGCCCGTTCCATATGCGACTGCCGCAAGAGCGGAAGCACTACTCGCTCAGCTCAGCCATTAGCACGTTGGCTTCTTTCAGGTCGGCGGTGTCGAAGCGCTCAGCCTTTTCAATCGCAGAGTGGCGGCACGGTACCCGGTGGAACGCGGTGGTGAGTTGTCCCACCTGACGACCCACCGGTCGCATAGGCCGTATTGTAGGGATTGCGCGCAAAACCGCGGAGCACGGAATTGTTGTTGTCAATTCCACCGCGCGCCCATTCGGACATGGTCGCTTTGGCGAGAATGATTCCGCCCGCGGCTTTTATTTTGGCAATCACAGTGGCGTCGCTGTTTGGCACCCAGCCCAGCAGCGCCGCCGAACCGCCGGTCGTTTGCAAACTGGCCACGTCGTAATTGTCTTTTACCAAGGCCGGAATCCCATGCAGCGGACCCACCAATGTGCCCGTCGATGCCAGGCCCGCATCCAGCGAGGCTGCGTCCGCAAGCGCATCAGGGTTGTTGATGATGATCGCTCCCAGGGCCTCGACCGGAGGGAAGAAGGCGTGATTAGGATTTATACGTACAATCCAGGATGGAACGTGCCGTGCATTAGTCCGTTCGTTACGAAGACGGTCTACTACAGGCGAATGGCGGGCATACCACACGAAATCAAGCGCCAAGACCTAAGCCGCCTCACGCTGGACGCGCCGTATGGAAAGCTGCCTTATATTGAGGACGATGGAAACAAAATCGCGGACTCAACGCTGATAGTCGAATATTTGAAGCGATATCGCGACCTGGATGCTGATACTACGGCGGCTGAGCGGGCACAAATGCTCGCATGGAACCGGCTGCTGGATGAGCATACCTATTGGTGCGCTGTGATACAGCCCCGATGGCGTGAGCAGGCGAATTGGGAAATCTATGCGCCGATAATTGCGGGCGTGGAACCGGTGCCCCTGGAGGTTCGGCAGTCGTTGGACCAATTTCGGGAGCTCATATTGTCTGAATTCCTCGGTCAAGGCATGGGACGGCTCCCCGCCACCGTCGTATACAAGCGTGCCCGTGCCGATATCGATGCGATTTCAGATTTTCTCGGATCAAAGCCGTTCTTCATGGGCGACAGGCTTCGTTCGATCGATGCAAACGTGTTGTCTGCGCTGAACCACATATCTGGCACACCTTTCAACTTCGATACGAAAGACTATGTAGAGGGCAAGAAAAACCTCGCTGACTACCGCGCTCGGCTGAATGCACATTTTGAGAAGCCGTGAACCGGGTGTCCAGACGAGTGCCTGGAATCTTCAGCTCATGATCAAGTCCATTAAACGCATGCACCACGGGACGACTCACTCTCTTCTAGGAACGCACCGAACGGCACGGTGGGAGCTTGACTGGGCGTATAGGGTTGATGCGCCAGACGCTTGAGGAGGTCAGAATTCGTGAGGTCGATTACCTTCGGCGACTATGCCAACAGTTATGATTGCGTCTCTATGGAGCGCAACGGCGGCATTCTCCTGCTTACGATTCATGCCCAGGGTGCTCCCGAAAAACCCTGCCTGTGGAGCGCTTTGCCACACGAGGAGTTGTCATACGCTTTTTACGACATCGCGCGTGACCGTGAAAATCAATGCGTCATCATCACCGGCGCGGGCGACTCGTTCTGCGCCGAGATGCATCCCTCCATCAGCGGCTTGGAGCGCTTCAGCCAAGGCAATCTGACGGCGGAAATGCTCGCGAAGATGGATCAGGCCGGCAACGATGGGCGCCATCTCCTCTTCAATCACCTGAATATCGAAGTGCCCATGATAGCAGCGGTTAACGGCCCCGCCTTTATTCATGCAGAGCTTGCTGTGCTTTGCGATATCGTGCTCGCAGCTGATCACGCCGAATTCCAGGACGCGCCGCATTTCTTAAGCGGTCTTGTCCCCGGCGATGGTGTTCATCTCGTATGGCCACTGTTGCTCGGTCCGAATCGTGGCCGCTACTTTCTTCTGACCGGACAAAAATTGTCGGCTCAGGAAGCCCTGAAGCTCGGCGTTGTTAACGAAGTATTGCCACGCGCAAAGCTGATGCCGCGCGCTTGGCAAGTAGCCCGGGATATTTGTCAGCGCCCGGCACTCGCCAGGCGCTATGCGCGAGTCGCGATGACTCAACAGCTCAAACAAGCGATGCTCGAAGGACTCGGATACGGCATTGCACTGGAGAGCTTGGCGATGTTCGGGGGAGTTAGGGGCCGAGAACCCTGAAACGCGAGGGCAGGATTGATACGCTCTGACGCTTCGTTCAGCGCGGCCAGCCAAGTTACACTCCGGCGAATAGT
>JAMXLL010000273.1 GCA_024281015.1 Candidatus Binataceae bacterium | reverse complement strand
GCGCGTACATGGACGGACGCCTCCAGGGCATCGCGCACTATCTTTTCCACCGCTCGTGCTGGACCATCGGCAATTACTGCTATCTGCAAGACCTGTTCGTCGCCGAAACCGCGCGCCATCTCGGGCTTGGCCGCGCCTTGATCACGGCGGTGGAGGATCGGGCGCGGCAGGCGGGCGCGAGCCGTCTCTATTGGCTCACCCAGGAGAGCAACGCGGCGGCGCGCGCGCTTTACGATCAGTTGGCGGAGCGCTCCGGCTTCATCCAATATCGCAAACTTTTTTGATGTGATGCGTGGTGCCCGGCGGCGGTGGCTGCGAACGAGGGTGAGCGATGGCCCCGACTTGGCTGATCAGGGCTCGGCCTATCTGCTTTAGCAGGGTTTGAGAATGTGCTGGGGGAACAGTTCTGCGGGCTCGGGTACTGGGCTTGGCGAGGCAACGACCGTCCATTGGTGCAGGCAGCCATCACTATGCGACGGCCATTGAGATGCTAGGTCGAAGCTGATTCAATAACTCGTTACTGCGGTATAGTGCACAGCCGGACGCGTCATTAGAAGATACCAGCGGCAACCGCGGAAACGCTCCGTACTAAAGTAATGTAATTTCTCTCGCTTTTTCTTTGAAGAGAAAAATGGCTCTTGTCGTCGTTAACGCTGATGATTTGGGATTGAGTCGAGGTTTTAATCGCGGGATTCTAATTGCCGCGACGAACGGTATTCTCACTAGTACATCCATCCGAGTTAACGGCGCTGCCTATCGCGAGGCCGTCGAAGAGATCGTGCCACAGATTGACCGGCTTGGTATCGGGCTTCACCTCAATATTGTGGAAGGGCATACACTCCGGCCGACGCACCAATCCGTTCTCTGTGACAATGAGGGACAGTTTTCCCTCGGTATCGCGGGACTCTTGAAAAGAAGAAACGACCCTGCCGTCCTGATGGAAGTGGAGGCCGAATATCGCAACCAGATTGAAATTGCGCTCAACGATGTACGCCGGCTCGATCATTTGAATTCTCATCAGTACACCCACTGCATCCCGCAGTTATTTGAGATCGTCGTGAAGCTGGCCGCTGAGTACAAAATCCCTTTCGTGCGGCTGCAGGCTGAGCCCTTCTATGTGGCGTCTGATATTTGGCGGCACTTGCGACCTTGGTACGGGGCCAACATACTCAAGCACGTACTCGTCACGGCGTTTGCGCGCCGGAACAGAAAATATGCCGCACAAAGTGGCATACGCACAAATGACCGCTTGATTGGCGTTCTCTACACCGGCCATATGTGCCGCCAAACGATTGTCGAAGGGTTGCGACGGGGATCAAGAGGAGCAGCGCTGGTCGAATTGCTTCTGCACCCGGCCTGCATTCTGGGCGCACGCGATGAAAGATTTTTGAACGCGCAAGTGCGAAACTACGTCATAGACCCTGCACGCACCGCGGAGCTTTCCGCGCTGACATCGCTGGAGCTACGCTCATACTTATTCGAGGCTGGATATGTGCTTACAAATTACGCCGCAATGGCGGAAGGAAGAACCGAACGATATGCCCCAGAGCTGATAAATGCAGCGGGATTGTTCCAGGCGAATCCTGCGCCATCATACGGACGATTAAAAACCTACTTTATCCTCGACGAGACGCCGTTTCATCAGCCTCGATATTTCAGCCGACTTGTTCAGGAATGCCAAGACATCGAATGTTGCGGCGTCGCAATCGTGAAGCCCCCACACGGCGGGGTTCTGCAAGAATACATGCTCAAGCACTGGCGCTGGGTAGGTCTTCGTGAACTGGCTTTGCTTGCGGCCAAGCAGTTGCTTTTGCGAATTGCCGGCATTTTGCCGGTCTTCATGCGCGGTGACTTTGATGCGTCTGTAAAGAGCGCCTCGAGGAGACTCAGAATACCTTACAGAGTGGTCTCGCAGGTAAATACACCGACGTTCCTCGAGCACCTTCGGAAGCTTGCACCAGATCTTATAGTTTCATCCAACTCGCTGATCTTTCGGGACGAGCTGCTTAGGCTTCCGACCGTGGCTTGTATAAACCGTCATTCTGCGCTGCTTCCGAGCTACGGCGGAATTTTGCCGGTATTTCGATCAGTGCAATACGGCGAAGAATTTACGGGCGCGTCCGTCCACCTCATGTCAAGAGGAATTGACGAGGGTGAGGTACTATCCCGGAAATGGCTGCCAATCTTGCAAGGCGATACCCTCAGTCGCCTGTATCGACTTTGTTTCGTGCTGAGTCACGAAGCAACTATGGAGGCAATCGCTAAATTGCGCCGCCGGAAACCGGATCCAGTGCCCTCTGATGGACTGACTCGGAGTTACTACAGCTATCCGACTGAGATGGATTGGCGCGAATTTCGCAAGCGCGGAGGACGATCCATCTGAGGTTCGATTCCCAACGCTTCGCTTGCGGGCAGCTTCACCTTACGATTGAGGGCGAACCATCGCGCATCTCCATGGGCCACTGGAGGGAGAACCAAGGCTTTCCCGGATACGTCAACGTTGCCATCGGCAACTTCGCCGACCCGAACTTCCCGGCGCCAACCATTGCGGTATGGGAGGAGTCACGCCACCCCTGGATTTCCTTGCCGCCTGATACACCCCCCAAGCGCGTGGCGAAGCAGGGGTGATAAAACGACCTGTGCAGCGGCCACTCAATGTCCGCTATGGGTCAAAAGCGGAAAAATTCAAGCTGAGCATTACATGTCCGCTTAGTGCCAAGCGTCT
>JAMXLL010000272.1 GCA_024281015.1 Candidatus Binataceae bacterium | reverse complement strand
AGATTGAATCAGTACATAATTGGAACTCGCGTCCTTTGGCGGAGCAGATTCGCGTGGGCGTGAAAGAGATCCTCGAACTTCAAGAGGCCATACTCTTCCTGAATCCCGAGTATAAAGACCATTATTTAGGGGAGAGCATAACGTTGATAGAAAGACTCATGGCAAACAAGATCAACGAAGCCGTAGTTGATCAAATCCATAAGAGCTTTATTTCACTCAGGGACACCGTTGACGCTGAGCGGACGAAAGCGTTCCGTGAGGTAGTCTTGGCCTTGCCGGACCGGAAGACCCCTGAAACGGCAAGCGTTGAGCGCAAAGCCAAGCGGCACCGTTAATTGCCAATGTGCGAGCAATGATCGTTTCTGACGATCATTGCTGCACTCGTCTGGGCTCTCAACCAACAGCGATCTGTAGGAGGCTTGGCGCCCGCACCAGCCTTGCTTGCCTTTCGCTCTCGACCCGTACTGTAGCCGGAGCGGTGGAAGGGAAGAGCGAACGCCGCAGCGCGGCAATGGCGAGTCAACGATCGTTTGAGTGGACCTGAGCGAAGTGCGCGCGCGCCTCGAGCGCAAGGCGACCACGATCTCCCGGCTGATTGATCGCGTGGCGCGCGTGGGCAGAACAATTTCCTCCGGACAGGTGCGAAAGCCGAAGGGCGCGTTCATCCCGTGCGGTATCCGCGATGAAGACGTCGGCGGCTACAGAGCGGTCGTCTGATGGAGATCGCGTCTCGATGACGTCAGTGCGCGCTACCGGCCCCGAATATTTTTCGCAAGTAATTCCGACAAATGGCGTAACGCCCCGCATTGTCGAAGATATTCCGGTTAGGGTCGTAAACGTATCGCTCAGGATGCGATCGGTACCACCTCTCGAACTCAGCGTCCTCACGAACCTTCCTTAGCCGCGTTGTCTCGAATTCTATTGGTAAGAGCGGTAGCCCATACTCGCCGCGCAGACGGTTCCTGACAGCTATATACGTCTTGATCTCATCATCGTTCATGGACTGATTATACCAGAAAATTAGCTGAGAGTCATTCCATTGACGACGCTCGAGCTGCGGGGTGAGCTTGCCACCCCGTTGCGGCTGCGTCCTGTTTTACGGCCCCTAGTTGCCTCAGCCGATCTTTCCTTCAGCTCCGTGGATTGGATCTGCCATGAACAGCCAACTCAAATACGCCGGAATTGGCCAAAAAAATTCGAGATTGGTGATGTTGAGCTGATCTCAAACATAAATAGCTTGCGTTCGCAATTTCGGAAATATCGCAACGTCACCAATCGAGAGATGGTTGGGACGATCGAACATCGAATAGGAGAAAAGGATGGATTACGAAGTTCTTACCCAGATCAAAGAGATCGCGGAGTCAGATAGCGAATTGTGGGCCGATGCACCAGATACATCGGCGCCAGGTTCGGACCGGCAGACTGCGGCTCTGATTAATAAGCTCCGCGATATGCAACAGTACATCATCGGACGAGCTAACCCGCTGGCGTGCCGTGAGTTACTGCCAATCGTGGAAAAGTGTTTGGACAGACTCGCGTGGTTTCCAAGCAAAGATCAATTGTCGAGGATTTCCCATCTGTACAAGTTGATCCGGATCGCCGCTCAATCCGCTGAACCTTGTCCATTTCCGGCCTAAGCGACAGGCGCGGCGATCAAGCGCGTTTTGCGGTCGCTCGATTATTGAAGAGTATCATACTCTGGGCGCACGTTCTAAGGTCCGCCGCCCGCTGGCGGGAAGGAGATAGCGAGAACGACTGGTGCAGAAGACGTGGCGCTTGCAACGCGCGGGATGCAGCACTGAGGCATTGCCCGCTTGACCGTATAACGCCAGTAGGCTGACGGCCACGAGATTTCTGAAGGCCGGCCGCAACTCTCATCTATGCCCCGAAACTCCGAGCTAAGCTCTAACTTTGTTTCGTTTTAGAGAAGGGTAGTTTCGCATGACGACAACGCGGCTAGCGCCCTCTCATCTTGTGTGAAAGCTTGAGCACGACGTCGCTGATGTGGGCAATGGGGGATGCCATGATTAGAATCGATTTTGCGCTTTTTTGCGCCGCGATCGCGCTGACAGGATGCATCACATCATCGGAGCCGCAAGTAGACGCACAGAGCGGACTTCGCGCCACGGGAAATGAGACTTCCGTCGTCATTGAGTCGACGGAGGATACCGCAAAGGCATTCCCTTTGGCGGAACGGCACTGTGCTAACTTCGGCCGATATGCACATTTCAGCCGAGAGGAAGGCTCTCGACAGATCTTCGATTGCGAAAAGAGAGCCACTCAGTAGCTCTGCGGCCCGCCGGGTCGGTTTACGCTATGCAAACCCGGGCTAAGCGAGGGCTGCGGGTCCGGCGCACCCGCGAGGCATCGGCCGCTGATTCTCTTTGTCGCTCGGCTGGAGTTCGCACCAGCGAACGAGCGCCTTCGAAGATGGCTGAACGCAAGAGCGCCAAGTTGCCCTCGGCGGCTCTCACCGTTGCCCTATTGCAGGGAAAGATGCGGTCACATTGGCATTCCTAAACAAATTGCGACTATTAGCCACCCAGCCGGCGCCGTAGGAGCGCCATTCAGCTTGCGTTAAGCTGTCGAATGACATCCTGAAGCAAACTCACAATCCGGGGCTCTGGAGGAAGGCATGAGACTTGGTTCATCGATTGTAGTAGCGGCAATGCTGACCGGAATATTAGCCGTCGGTGCGTCCGCTCAAAATGCTGTCCCGCCGCGATGGAATTATCAGGGGTCGGCTGTCTGCCCGGACGGCTACGACTACTATGCTAATCAGGGCCTATGCATCTCGCGCGGAGGATATGGCTACGGCCGTGGGTACGGCGGGGGCTATTACGGCGGTGGTCCCGGATACGGCGGCGGCCCCGGATTCCCGCCGCGATGGAATCGATACGGCTCTGCGGTCTGCCCTACCGGTTACGACTACGTTGCGCAGTACAACCGCTGCTTGCCTCAATAGCTCAGCTAGTTGGGGCAAAACGGAAAGCACGCGCCCCCGAGTCGTGTTGGGGAGCGCCGACGGGCATTTAGAAAGGTCGGTCTACTCGTTACCATCCGCAAAACTAACGAACTCGTCGGCATCGAGGAGGCAGGCGCGACGGCGCGCACATCCCGACTCATCGCGGAATCGTATCAAAAGTTAGTACTGAGGACGGCAATACCCCGAATGAGCATGGTAGTCGTAGCCTTCGGGGCACACAGCCGATCCGGCGCGATTCCACCGCGGCGCGATGGCACCACCGTCACCGCCACCGTAGCGCCGGCCATAGCCGTAGCCGGCGCGCGCCATGCATAGGCCGCTGCCCGCATAATAATCATAGCCGTCAGGACACACTGCCGAGCCTTGATAATTCCACTGCGGTCTTACCGCTCGTTGGGCCGATGCTGTGTCGGTCCACGAACAAGCAAGCGCCGCCCCAGCAATCATCAACGAAACAAGTTTCATAATTTCCTCCATCCTATGCGGGAGCCAAGCTGCGCTTCCTCTCTGGATTGCTTCGGCGTCTCCCTTGCTGGCCACCCTCGATCATTTCTGCATCGGGGATGGAAATATTGGATCAACGTAAGCGTTAGACCTTCGTTCCTCGACGGTTGGGCGGATGGATGGATTAGAGGGTAGTGAGTCTCAAGGTCGACTACCGTCCTGACATCGACGGCCTACGCGCCATTGCCGTGGTCTCGGTCGTCCTTTTTCATGCGAAGTATCCCTTCTTCAAGGGAGGCTTTGTCGGCGTCGACGTGTTTTTTGTCATCTCAGGCTATCTGATCTCCCGTCTGATCTTGAGCCAAGAGACGGTTGATTTCGCCTTCCTTAAAACTTTTTACGAAAGACGGATCCGGCGATTATTGCCGCCGATCATTCCGGTTTTGCTCGTAACCTCGGCGCTAACCTACTCGCAGCTGAACCCCGATGCCACGCGGGAATACATCAAGAGCCTTTTGGCCTTTCTGTTTTTCTCATCGAACTGGTACTTCCTGAGTATCTCAGGCTATTTCGATGGCGCGTCAGATCTGAAGCCGCTGCTGCACACTTGGTCGCTCTCAGTGGAAGAGCAGTTCTACAT
>JAMXLL010000271.1 GCA_024281015.1 Candidatus Binataceae bacterium | reverse complement strand
CGGGCGAGTCATCGCTTGCCCAGACCCAATGGCACAGGCTTCCAACCTGTGGTCCTTTACATACAGCCGAGGGTTCTGTTGCGGATAGTTGGAGTAGGCTGGAAAGGGCCCAGTCGGTGCTTGACCTTCAGAAACGCTGGAATAGCCGCAATCTGGAGAGCGTCGAGAATTTGTGCCGCCGTGCGATCCGCGTCGGACGCACCGGCGGTCTCTCAACCGGCAAATCTGGGCTCGGGCTTGCCTTTAGATCCCAATCCCTTGATTGCGAACAGCGCGCCCCCTTCGGGACCTGGCTCCATGCCGAGAACTTTCATACCAATCGATGTGACATAAAGCACGTCGAGGTTGGCTCCGCCGAACATCACGCTAGTGACGATCGGCGCCGGCATTTCTATCGTACGGGCTATCGAACCATCAGGTGTGTAGCAGACCAGCTTCCCGCCGCCGGCAATAGCCGACCAGAGATTGCCCTCCGCATCGACGGTAGCGCCGTCGGGGACTCCGCCGAGTCCCCTGGTTGAGGCAAACTCGCGCTTGTTTGAAACCTTTCCGCTCGCGAGATCATAGTCGTAGGCGAAGATTATCCTGGTGATGCTGTCGGAACAGTAAAACGTACGATTGTCCGGACTGAAACACGGGCCGTTGGTGCATCCGATCTCAGGTTCCAGCACCGTGCATTTTAGCGACCCGTCGAGGCTATAGACCGACCCAACTGACTTGGCGAAATCGGCGTCCAGCGTGCCGGCTATGAACCTTCCTAGCGCGTCAGTCTTGCCGTCGTTGAAGTTAGTTCCCTGCTTCGCCACGAGTCCATCGGGAAGCGGCGTGGCGTTACCGGAGGCGAAATCAAACAAGTAGAAACCATCGTTCAACGCGCAGACGGCACCGCCCCTTTCACGCAAGGCAAACGAACCTATTGGCTTGGGCGTTTTCCACGATTTGATGGTATTGGCCGCCGCATCGAGCCGATAGATCGCCGGAGCGGCGCCATCGATCCAATAGAGTGCCTGCTCGGTGATATCCCATACCGGACCCTCGCCGAGCTGCGTTTTCACTCCGCCGATGCGTTCGATTGAGATCGTCATAATGTAGCCGTCCTTTAGTATCGTCGTGCGCTAGCCGGGAGATTTGTCGTAGCAGTAGCCACTATAGTCTGAAAGGGCCGCAGCCACGGCTAGGCTTTGCGCAGTACGGGAAGAACCTCGGTGGCGAATCGCTGCAGGGAGCGCATCGCCAGGCGGGGCTCCAGTCCTGGCTGTTGCATCATAAAGGCGATTTCAGTGGCGGGCGTCCGCGCGATTACCTCCCCGAGCTTCTCGATCACACGTTCGGGAGGACCGAGAATCGCGTTCTTTCGCAGCGCCTCTGCATCGGCGCGATAGTGGCCGGCGGGGTCCATGCCGCTCTCGCCCAGCCATTTGCTGTAGAGCTCCATCTGATACATCAATCCGGGCGCAATCTCTTGCCACGCCTGCTCTTCGCTGTCCGCGACGTATATTTGCAGACTGTTTACCACGCTGTATGCAGCCGGATCCTTGCCGAGTTCCCGCAATGCCTCATGGTACTTGCGAATTTCAGCGGACCCGAGATTGCAGGCGAATCCCAGGTCGAGTTCCGCGCTGCGCCTGATCGAGGCGGGATTCATCCCGCCCCAGAGCAATTCCGGACCGTTGGGGCTGACCGGCTTCGGCAGCACTCGCGCTTCTTTGAATTTGAAGTATTTGCCCTCGAAGCTGAAGCGCTCACCGGTCCAGGCACGTTTCAGGATCTCAATTGTTTCCAGTGTCCGGCCGACTCGCTCCGGGCGCGGGATCTGAAAAATCTCGAACTCTTCGTGCCGATAACCCACCCCGATTCCCAGCCGCAACCGGCCGTTCGAAATGACATCGATCAAGGCGCTGTCTTCCGCCAGGCGCAGCGGATGGTAAAAGGGTCCAAGCAGGACAAAGCTGCCGACCTTCATCCTTTTGGTGCGCGCCGCAACAGCCGCCATCATCGGCATTATCGCGGACAGGTAGCCATCATCGACAAAATGATGCTCGGTCACCCAAAGAGTATCGAAGCCGGCATGGTCGAGATATTCGATCTGCTCGAACATCGCCGCATAAAACTCGACGTCGCTGAGCTTCGAGAGTTGGGCCGGATTGCGGAACGCCATCATGTAACCAAATTTGATCATTGCAGCGTCCTGTCGTTTAATTTAGCGCCGCCTGGTTGGTCGACTTTGCTCCGCTTAGCACTTCCCCATCATCCCAGGCAATGATTATGTCAACGATGATGTAGAGTACGGCACAGCGTGGCACAGGCTTTCAGCCTGTGAATCCCCGGGGAAGCGAAGCAACTTATTTTGTACCAGTGCCACAGGCTTCCAGCGTGCGTACACGCTATGTTTCGCGTTCCACGCCAGTACCCCTGGCTGTATCTAAACGACCAAAGGCTGGAAGCCTGTGCCACACTCTTGTAATCAAAATCTTGTTCGCAGGATTATCCTTCCGGCTGGTGCATCTCGCTTAACGATTACGATGATCGCGCTGCAGATTAGGCTCCTTCGGATGCGGGTAGGGATGAGGGATCCGCTCGATCTTGTGGGTGGTGAGAGCCTGCGCGCGTTCGCGGGCTTCCTGCAGAATCGCGATAAGCTTGTCCTCTGCCGCATAGTCGAAAGGATCCTGCAACCGCTGCTCAATTTCGCCACCCCGCTCCGGCGGATGTTCGACATACCAATGCGCAGTCTTCGCGATCGCCTCAACCGCCGGAATCAAATCGCGGTAGCCCAGTTGCGTCTTGATCTTAAAGAGATCCATCACACTATGATGCACACTTCCGTTAAGCGAAATCGCGCGCGCTGTGGTGCCGAACGAATCCGGAACGCTGATCACTTTAAGCTCGTGGTTGAGCTCGCGACAGATGACCTCGCATACCTGCCGTAATGAGAGCTGCTCTTCGTCGCCACAATTATAAATCTGCCCTGCAGCCGCCGTTGGATTGTCGATCGCCAGCAGCACGGCGTGCGCCAGATTGGCCGCATAGCCATGGGTCATCAGCGAAAGTCCACCGTCCGGCAGCAGTATCGTGTGCCGCTTATCGAGAATGCGCCGGATGATGCACCATTCGCGCGGCACTAGCTGATATGGCCCATACACATATGGGTAGCGATACACTACGCCGTTCGGATGGGTGTTCAGGACCACGTCTTCGGTGTTCTTGATCAGCCAGGAGAAACGCTGCTCCTGTTCGCTCATCACCAGTGGCGCATCTTCTGGAACGGGGACCTTCAGCCCTGCCGGAAAATTCGCCGACGGGTCGGCAAAGCCGCGATAGCTCGGCACTCCCCCGATCGCGATAAAGCACGGCGTCTTGCCGGACAGTGCTTCCGCGACGAAGCGGATGCGCCCATAAGTCGCGAGGACTACGTCGAAGGTGCGGGCGCCGAGCGCGTCCTCGATCGTCTCGCGGAAATGGGGATCGCCGTGGATGTGTTCGACCTCCGGCACAATCTCGGGAATTTCATGCGTTCCGCGATGGAAAATTGTGACCTTGTAGCCCCGTTCGATCAATCCGTTGGCCAGGAAGGGCCCCGAGGGACCGGTACCGCCGACAATCAGTGCCTTCATCATTTCCTCAGACTAGGTAAAATCGGCTCCCAGACTATCCCTAAAAACGTCAGCGAAGCGAGCAACCGCGGCGTTCGCGCCCTCAAGAATACAACTGCGATCAACCATCGTACGTTCCTGCCGAGACGGAGCCGTCTCGCCCGAAAACTTCGTTGAGCACCCGGAAGTAATGGGTGTTGCCAGTATAATGGTGCAAGGCGTATGGAAATGCCAAACGTTTAAAACCTGCTTAGGTCAGATCAATGACGAGCGTGAGTTTACCCGCTAGAGAGAGGACTAGCATTGATGGCAGAGCAACTCGCAAATGACGCGGCGCCGGGTGCGCCGACCAAAGCAGGCAGCTTCGGCTGGATCCCGTGGACAGCCTATATTGTCCTGGCAATCGTGGGGTATTGGCGGCTGGCGTTGCTTGCCGGCGCGATTGCGATGGCGGTGATTGTCGCAATTGAGTATCGCTATCGCGCGGTCAAGATCCCGGACGCCACCGCACTGGGCTACTTCGCGGGGATGTTGCTGGTATCAATGGCAATCGGTACCTGGCTGGTCAGTGGCTACAGCGTGATGATCGTTTGGGCGACGTTCGGGATCGTGTTCTGGACGACGATCGCGATTGGTTTTCCTTTCACACTTCAGTTCGCGCGCGAACTGGAGCCGCCACCGATTTGGCATGAGCCGATCTTCATTCGCACTAACTACCAAATCAGCCTGTTTTGGGCCTTAATCGCCACGGTCAATACGATTCTGGGATTGGCGATGCACTTCTCGGCCCATCCCCTGATAGTTGGCATAGTGCTGCCGACGCTACTGTTGATCTTTGGTTTTGTAGGGAGCGGATGGTACAGCAAACAGGTTGCAGCGCGATTCTCGCAGGCGTAGGGGTATAAACCTCACGCCTCAAGCAATCTCAAGTGATTATCGAGCTAAACTTCGACTGCCGGAATAACGCCGGCCAGGATGCCGCCTGCGATTCAGCTCTATCTCGACCATAACAATATCCAGCATACTTTGCTGAATTGAGTACGCGGCGGTTTAAGAATTTCTGGAAGGATTAGTAATCGTGTTCACCATACAAGAAGACTTCCACGGTTGGTTGCTTGACCAGGCGGCTGCCCTGCGGGCACGGGATTACGAATCGCTGGACTGGGACCATCTGGCAGAGGAGTTGGAGCAGATGGGTGCCCGTGAGCGGCGCGAGTTGAGGTCGGAGTTGAAAATCCTTCTCCTGCATCTCTTGAAGCTCAAATTTCAGCCGAGCCAGCTCCATCGTCATCACAGTTGGCGGAATTCTATCGTGGAGACGCGCGAACAGATGGTCGACATCATCAAGGACTCGCCCGGCATCTTCCAGGGCAAGCGTGACGAAGTGCTGGCCGATGTGTACGTGCGCGCGCGAGACAAAGCAGCACGGGAGTCGCGGCTCCCTCAGGGTACTTTACCCGAGGCATGCCCGTGGACGTACGAGCAGGTTATTGACCCGTGGTTTTTCCCTGGCCTGACCAAAACCTGATGCCAGCCGCGTTTCACGGTCGGCTGTGGGATCGGGCAGCTGCAATGACAGCGCTGATCGCTATGTCCGCGCCTCTTAAGCGTTTTTCGGAACTGAGGAAGGGTTGCAACGCTTCTTCAAATCAGATGTCAGACTCGTCGGGTTCGAAAGGGAAATGAGGCGATGCGACACGGCGACGCACCGAAGTTTTTGCGGTACAGCGATTGCTTTTGAACTAACTTCGGTTGGCTTGAGTGCGAGTTTTTTCGTACCGCATATTTTCCGCGCTTCGGCACTCGACCTGCTGATGCTTCGTCGGACACGCGATGGTTAACGTCGCGACAAAATCACACGGCCTGAATTCTGGAAGCGGGGACGTTGCTTCCCGGGAACGGTTCTTCGCGTCGGGGTTGGCGCCGTCTCGTATATCGCCGCACTCGAGCGCAGCTTCAACAAGGTAGAGGCAAAGGGCGTGGTCGGTCGCAATACGCGATGGCACAGGAGCACTTCACGATTTATCTGTGCCGCGAACCTAAGCGCGGTAACCTGGCACAAGCGTGGCCGGCGGTTAGGAACTGGGACTGAACGACAGGGATTCGCGTTTGATAGATCTCGCTCAGCGTGCGCTCGACTTCTCGGATGAAATCCGCTCTTAGTGCCGGTGTCGCATAAACAAGTTAAATAACGGCGACC
>JAMXLL010000270.1 GCA_024281015.1 Candidatus Binataceae bacterium | reverse complement strand
CGGTCCATTCGTAAAATCCGCTGGCGGGAATCACACAACGCCGCTGCGCAAACGCCTCAGCGAAGGTTCGCCGACTCTCGAGAGTTTCAGCTCTAGCGTTGATCAAATACCTGCGGTGGCCGTGCTGGTCTGCATTACTCACGAGCCCCCATTTTGCGGCGGTCACTCTGCGCCTCTCGTATTTGCTCGTGACAATAAAGTGCTCTTGCTGCGGTGCGATATTGTAGCGCGGCCGATAATCGGCGAGCGCGATGGCAGAGACGCCGAGTCTGGCCGCGAGGTAATCGCGTTCTTCTGCCAATGAGAAGCGGCTGCACACGAGCAGGAACTGACCTTTCTCTACTACAGCAACGTTCCGCGACGGGTGCGGCCTAAATGTGTATAGGCGCGCTGCGTGGCAACACGGCCTCGCGCCGTGCGGGCAATGAATCCCTCCTGCAAGAGGTACGGTTCGTAAACGTCGCCAATGGTGTCGGCTTCCTCCCCGACTGCTGCTGCTAAGGTGTCAACTCCGACCGGGCCACCGTCGAACTTCTCGATAATCGCGCTCAGGATGGCGCGGTCCATCTTGTGGAACCCGCAGGCGTCAATCTCAAGAAGTTCGAGCGCGCCTAAAGCTATCTCACGGGTTACCACTGGTGCGGCATTGACTTGAGCAAAGTCGCGCACCCTCCGCAGCAGCCGGTGGCGATCCGCGGCGTGCCGCGCGCCCGAGCTCCGACTTCAGCCGCACCGTCTTGTTCGATGCGTACGTCCAGAAGATGCGCCGAGCGCTGAATGATCTGGGTCAGTTCACCGTGGCCATAAAAATCCAGGTGATAATGCTGGCCGAAACGGTCTCGCAGCGGTGAACTTAGCAGGCCCGAGCGGGTGGTGGCGCCGACCATCGTAAACGGCTTGACCGCGAGCTTCATACTGCGCGCCCCCGGTCCTTTTCCCACCACGATGTTCAGTTCAAAGTCCTCCATCGCGGGATAGAGGATCTCTTCTACCACCCGCGCCAGACGATGAATCTCATCAATAAACAACACATCGCCCTGGTCGAGATCGCTGACAATGGCGGCCAGATCGCCGGCACGTTCGATGGCCGGTCCCGAGGTGACGCGCAAATTGACCCCGAGCTCGCGAGCGATGATGTGCGCCAGCGAGGTTTTCCCCAGGCCCGGCGGCGCGGAAAACAGGGTATGGTCGAGGGGCTCACCGCGTTTGCGCGCCGCTTCAATCGACATGCCGAGTACTTGCTTAATCCGCTGCTGGCCGATGAATTCGGTCAACGAGCGGGGGCGTAAGGAATAATCGAGCTGGCGATCTTCCTCGCTGGCGGAGGTGGGGGCCCTCCCCTACCCTGCTTCGTCTTGCCAGGGGCGCGCGACGGCCTCGAATGCGAGTCGCCGCCCAAGACCCGATCAAGCTCGGCCAAGCCCGAGTGTTCGCCCATGTGGTCGTTATTTCTCACCTAGAATTATCGCTAGCGACTTGCGAATCAGGCCTTCGAGCCCGTTGCTTTCATCAAAGCCGTCGACAGCATCGACCGCCCGCTTGGCCTCTGCCGGCTTGTAGCCGAGATTGATCAGGGCCGAAACCGCATCGTCGATCATCGAGCCGCCCGCGACGTGGCCGTTGGTTGAAGCGCCATCCGCCCTCACCGCTCCGGTCAGATTCAGCCCACCGACCTTATCCCGCAATTCACGCACGATTCGCTCGGCGACCTTGGCGCCTACTCCAGGTACCGCATCGATACGCTCGACATCCTCATGGCTGATTGCCCCGATCAGGTCCTTGGGAGCAAGTACGGATAGTATGGCCAGGGCAAGCTTGGGGCCTACGTGCTGAATGCCCATAAGCAGATCAAACGCCTGCTTTTCTGCCGAGCTCGCGAAGCCGTAAAGGAGCAAGGCATCTTCGCGCACCACCTGGCGAATTTCCAACTCGACCTCGGCACCAACCGATGGCATCCGATAATAAGTGCTGAGAGGTACGAAAATTTCGTAGCCCACGCCGCCGGTAGCCAGGATCAGGCGTCCGGGTTCGCGGAGTCTAAGCTTGCCGCTCAGCAGTGCGATCATATGGGAATCGCGGCGCGGCTACTGAGGCTTAATTGATAAGAAGCTCGATTCATGGCTGTCGCTGATAAACACTTAACCAACCGAACCCAACGCCGACAATTCTCATCCTCAAGAACTCTCCACAGGTAACTTCACCAAGTCTGTGTTGGACAACTGCATTGCTTCTCCGGTTGCAGCCTGAAATTCAGCGCTTCTGCACGACAGCAAATGCGTTCTCCATTGTCGGTTTTAACTCGGTGACCTTCTCAGCCGATGACGAGCACACTTTATACTTGCGAGCAGTGTCCAATCGTCTTTCCCGGGAGTAGCGGATGGCTGCATCAGGATTCGAATTTCACCGGATATGGATTGAACAATACGCAGCTGCCCAGCGCATAAAGCAGCATTTTGGACTTGGCAACGCGCTGAAATATCTCGTAGGGAAGAAACTGCTGCGCTTCGTCGAGACCCCCGAGCACAATTCTCTATTCGCGCAGCAACTCCCGTCTTTTGTTGCCGAATAAAGCGCGTCTTTAGCCTTGCCGAAGTGGGCAACTATGCAGTGACAATCGCACGTACTAAGCAACTTAGTTTGGCCCGGTGTGCGGCAATTCGCGCAATATCATCGATGTCCGAGCGACTCCATTAGGCTGTTCATGGCTGGTCTTAGGAATCAACCGGTAGCGGCCCTCCCCTGCTCTACCGTTTACCCTTGCTCAATAGCAGAGCTCCCGGACGACTAGCGAAGACGCCTACCGCGCGGATTCCGCCTGCAGGTTCCTCGAACGCTCGGGTTACTAATAGCCCCTCGATACCATCGGACGGGCGGTCCCCGCCTGCCTGTTTTCTGCCCTCACGCTACTGACACGACGAATACCGCGGCGGGTTGGTTTGTGTTTGCGCCCCAGGCGGGCTGGCATTTTTGCTCCTCACCTTGGCGCATTGCCTAGCATCAGCGTTTGAGCAAGGGCGTTGCACTTCGTTTCGCTCTTCAACACCCGGACACCGGCCTGTTTAACCCGTGATAGGATTTTGACAACGCGTTCGCAGTCTGTCAGATATCGCCATCGCTCTTTTGAGACGAGAGGGAGTCAACCATTAATGGAATTAGCCAAGCAAAAGGAAGCAGCGACTACTTTTTTGCGGGCGCTTGACAAAGTTGACCCGGCCGTGCTGGGCGATCTCATTTCGGACGATTTCGAATTTGAAATGATGGGTCGCCTGCCCGGTATCAAGCCTGTTCGCGGCAAAGATAAGTTCCTGGCGAACATGCCTAAAACGTTAACCGCCATGTTTCCCAGCGGTTTGAATATGAAAATCGTCACCGTCGTTGCTGAAGGTCCGCACGTGGCCATCCAGGCTGAATCCGATACCGTTGCGGGAAACGGGAAGAAGTATGCCAACCGTTATCATTTCTATTTCCGTTTCGACGGAGACCATATAGGGCAGGTCCGGGAGTACAACGACGTCAACCTCGTCCGCGAAGTGTTTCTCGCTAAGGAGCCTTCATAGTCCACAGTAATCAGCTCTTTTTAGGTAAGCGGGCCACTTTCCCCAAATTGAGCGTTTTGGGCAAGCGGCGGGCAACGTGGCGAGGATCTGCTTTGAGTCGTCGCTTCGGGTTGGAGCTTTAAACGGCCCTACCCTGCCGCGCGTTTATCTCTTCGGATCTCCCGTTGTCTCGGTCACCGCTACTGCGACATCGTGTCGAGGAGCGTCGTAGCCGCGCTTTGAGACTCACGCCGTTTGGATCGCAGCACGAAACTTTGCATGTGCGCCGGCCCACATCCCGTCAATGCAGCGTATTCGCCGTTTTTTCGACCAATCCAATCTATTCCGCAACAATCAGATCAGCCTAATTTTGGTGGCCCGTTCCGTACGTGTTCGCGCATTAGATCAAAGCTGCCGCGCTGTTCATCCAACCATTCGAGCCACCATGTAGCTCCTGCGTCGTGAAACCCGCTGACGATTTCGTGGCCTTTGCCTTTATCACCCAGCGGAATTGCGCCGCTCGCAACGATATCAAAGGGACCGGAGCTGGTGCGGTGACGGCCAACATATTTCGCAGCCTCCGCGAGTTCATGCGGCTGAAGCCAAAGTGCAGACCACGGAGCGGCGCCTGGCCTTAGGCCCGCCAGCGGAACCGGAGGCATCTTCAACGGAAACACGCCGTCCCAACGAGCAGCCCTACGCATCGGCGGTTTGTTCGGCCAGAATCCGGCAACCCACACTGGCACACGCGGAGATTGCATCGCTCGTGGGACGAACTTGACTCGATCAATATGGAAGAACTCACCCTGGTGGCTGAAGGTTTCGCCCTTCCATAACCCGTCCAGCACGCTAAGACCTTCGTCGAGTTTATGCGCCCGAACTCGATCAGATGGATCTTCTCCAAAGCAATCGAACTCAGCGTCTGGAGGCGTTCCCAATCCGACGCCGAAAACGACGCGCCCACGTGAGAGCTGGTCGAGCGATACAACTTCCCGTGCGACCTTCCACGGCCTCCGCCGAGCAAGCGGCGTGATCACCGGACCTAGTTTGAGATGCTCAGTGCGCGCGGCGATCCCAGCCAGGGCGCCACGCGTCCACGACCGGGATGTTTGAATGCCGATAAAGCTGGAGATGATCCCACATGAAAAAGCCATCCCAACCCGCCTGCTCGGCGTCCACCGCCAGCGCAATGAGGTTGTGAGGATCCCCATAATCGCCAAAATTTTGCACATACAAACCGTACTGCATTTTCAGCACTCCCCCTCCTCAATGGCTGGGTGCCGGTATTGCGCTGGGATTGGGTTCACCTGAAGGCGCGCGGCGCGAATAAATAACCCGCCCTGCGAAATCCCGCCAGCTTCCATCCTCGCCAAGTGTTCGGGGCTGACTACTCCATTCGCGGCCGTCGAGGATGTAGCCAGCACTTTGTGTGGTGGCGCCACCCCACTGTTTCCAGAAGAATGCCACGTCAGCTTTGAGGCAGGCATCACGAAGATGCTGAGCCCACGGAATTCGGTCCGGGCGAGGAATCCAGCCCTTAACTGCGTTGGGTTTGCCCGGCGGCGGATCGCTCATGCCACGACGGGCGCGAAGGGCGGAATCGCGCAGATGAAGGCCACTCTCGCCGCCAGCGATTACCTGGCTGATGCCTGACAGGTCGAGAGCGGAGGCAAGATCGGCCAGTAGCGGTTCAGCGCTGATGAACTTGGGGCCGGGCCCACGTGCCTCGCGCAGGAGATCAACACGAGACAGGTACAAAGGCAGCTCGACCGAAACGCCGAGCCACACATTCTCCGGCATCTCGCGACGCTCGCAATAATCCACCATTACCTGAGGGCGTTTGGTCAGGATCTGATACTGCAGGTGCGGGGTGTCTCGCATCACCTCGAGTACCCGGTCGCGCCACTCGTCGGGTACTCGTTCGTCGAAATAATCGGACATCGAGTTGACAAAGACCAGCGCAGGTTCCTTACGTTTAAGCGGCTCGCGGAGCTTATGTAGGCGATACGTCAGATCGAAGCCATTAGAGAAGGCCGGCGTGCCGCGAAATTTTTCCGCGCGGGTCTCGGCATAGCAGTAGCGGCAGGCAGGAGAAATCCGCTGGCATCCCGACCACGGATTCCAGGTGAGCTGAGTCCAGCGGATGTTGGTGTTATTCAACGAATGCTGCCTGTTCCTGCCGCGTAGCGGCTTTTTCAACCACTTGAAGGGCGCGCTATGTCTCTTTTCTTCTTTGAGGGTCGCCTGGCAGGTTTTTTCTCGTCTGTGTTGAACTCAGGGTCTATTCCTCGCCTCGCCGACAGCAGTGGAGGCAGCAAAAACAAGCTATTCGATTCGACCCAACGCGTTAATGGCTGTCTGCACTGAGTTTTCGTAATCTTGATCAACAGGGAACGGGCGCACTATGACCCAATCAGCGCCGGCTTGCGCCAACGCCCCTCGAAGCGAGCCCGCCACTCAATGGGCAGGCCAATAAGCGCCACCGACTCTACCATTGCCGGCGTAATCATGGCGGAGGCATCTTCAACGGAATCGCGCACAGCCAACAATTGTGCCATTTCGGTAGCGAATCCGCTGCGTGCAAACATGCGATTGTAAGCTGCTAGCGAAGCGTATCGGGTGAGCGTGCGTTGTGCTGCAGCCAGAGCCCGGTCGCGATCCGGATGCAGGAAAAGCGGAATGCCGATGGTGATCGTAAACTGGGCACGTTAGCAAAGGTCAGGAAGTTCCAGAAGCGAGCGTATCGGCTCGCCTAAAATAGTTCCCGGTTTTCATTTTCCGCGCACTGTGCGTCTCCGTACTACTTAGAGGCCCCTACCCTGCCTTGCGCCGCTCCCGCTCAAGTCCGTCGCGCGCAGAGCGTGTCCTTTTCCGTCGGGTCAGGTGCGATTTTCAATAATCGACTCAGGCTGATTTGACCCGCGCGTTGGAGACGAAAAAGATTCGCAACAGGCTCGGGCGCTGACGGAGACGTGGCGCGGGCCGCTTGGGTAATGGTTCGCGGTGTAACTATCCCCTCGCTGTGGCGACGTCGCTCTGCCGCAAGTCTGGTGCTGCGATTTAATGATTGAGAAATTGGATCCGCCGCGCCTGCGATTTCCATCCAAGACAGCGCCGCTCGAGCAATGTTTGGATGGGTTCTGACGCCTGCTGGCGAGCGGCGCCTCGTCGGTAGAACGTAATGCCATAGGCGCGGCTGCCTGTCTTCGAGCAGCGGTTAGGAAAGTTATATTAAGTTAAGATCGCGCGCGCGTGTTAAAGCCCTGAAAACCAGGAAAAAAGCCGACAAATGCTCAACTATTTTGCAACGCTCTCCCTGAAGTCACGATAGAATTCTCCTTGAAATCCCGATGATCTTCTCCCTGAAGTCACGATAGTTGCTCCCCGAAATCCCGAGGGCTTCTCCCTGAAGTCACGATTCCGGACTCTCCCTAATGTCCCGAACACGCTGGTGAAAAGTGACCCGATCTGAATCTGGCTCGTATTGAATTCGATAGCCAGGAAGAACGTTCGCCGCGACTACCTTCTTGAGCATTTCTCGAAACTTCCAGAGCACGGCGCGCGAGCCGCTTTTCTTGTGCAATAGCTCAAGCCCCACCGACCAGTGCGGTTGATACCCACAGTGCTTCCGGCCGAGTTCGTAGAGTCGCCGCTCTAGGCCGCCGTCCAGACGGAAATAATCCCGGTCCAGAGTCAGCACTTCTCTCGCGACGATCGCATTGAATAACCATTCATTGAGCGCGATCTCGACAGCCGCCATCCGCCCACGGGGACCGGACCGTTCCACGATTTGCCAATTGTCGATCAGACCGAAGCCGGCTCGCTGCCGCTTTCCGTTGGTTTCGATATCGGTCTTAATATTCGTGCCTTTGAGGCGTTCTAGTGCAGCCGTTAGCAAGTCGTAATCACGCCCGCCGGTGTGGCGATTGGTCGCGACGAGGAAATCGTACGCCCTCATACGAATTACCCGACTTACGTCGGGACGCCCCTGGTTAAGGCCTTCCGTCAAGACGCTTATGCAATAAAGCAGGACGTCCTTGTCCCAGATCGTAGCGAGGCCCAGGACGCTCGGCGTAACTGTAACGCTCACGCCATTGTGCTCGTACTTTCTAATCTCGCGGTCGGGTTTCTTCGACAGGCTGAAGAAGGGATGTTGCATCGAATGACGATCGTCCTTGACCGCCCAATCGAGGATGTCGGCAATAAAGAAGTCCCGGACCGGATGACGGTCGGGTAACAGCCGCATCCGCGCGCCCTGCCCCGTGCCGTCCTGATTGGTTGCGATCTTGTTGCCGAACCTCGTCAGAATGTCCTCGAGCTTTTCCACCACACCTCCCACCTCCTCACCTTCGCAATTATCTGCTTTCTGACCACGGAAACCGTGTGAGCACCGGGTGTGCTCCAGCGCACTAGCCCTGCGTCGCGGGCGGCAATCAAAAACCCGACCAGCAGCGAAAAGATCATGCCAGCTATTGCGTAGCGGAGCGTCACACGTTTGGATGCTTGAATGTTCAGTGCGCCGCTCTCTTTCGCATTGTCACCACTATTGCCCTGTTGAAGACAATCTTATTCTCCAGCGGTCTTTGGCGAAGCAAACCCCGCGAACGCTGGCGGCGGGAGCGCACCGGCTTCCGGAATTCGACGTCCAACAGCCTTGTTGTCGCTGTTGCTCACCGCTCCCACGCCTCACGATCTCCCGGCCCTCGCCCGCTCCCGCTCCGCGACCTGCTCACAATATGCATGCAGCTCGTATTGCTGTCCTTTGAGGGGGCGGCCCATTATCAACAGAGCGCGCGATGGTGGTTGCCGTGGCTCCGCAATCCCGGACCCTGCTGGGCGCGTCGTAGCCGCATGGCGAGTGAAGACTTCGATGTCATCGGCCATCCTGCTATTGGCCTTCGCTTTCGGCGTCTCCGCTCTGGGGCTCGTCGACCACCATGACGCCGACGATCTCGCCTGGTTCGAGCTCAGTTTCGCTTTCTTGCGATGCCTGCTGTGCGGGTGGAATGCGCTCTGAGGCCTGTAGCAGGCTCTCGACCCTTTCGCTGAGATGCTCGATAGCTTCAAGGAGCCCGTTAGTAATCCCAATCAGATGCCCGACCCTCTCGCCGAGCTTCCGTTCGTCGTCCGCCAGGCGGATCAGTTCGGAGGCGAGCTCTGATTGGCCTTGGGCTTTCCGTTTGGGCTTGGCTGATGGTTGCTTCGTTGTGGTTTTCTTTGGCGCCGGTTTCTTACCCGCGGGCTTGCTGGTGGTCTTTTTCACGAGAATGCTCCCTGCCTCAACCGTGTGTGTTATTAAAGACAGTTCTGAACCGCGAACGCGCATTGTTCGCCGGCGTAATAAGTCCCCCAGTGCGCCCCCAGTAATTCACGGCGACAATGCGTCCGCCCGAAATCACGATGTCTACTACGCAGTATTTATGAAGACTGTGAGACAACCCGAATAAGTGCGTATAGTCGGCCACGTCTGTATTCGCAGTTGCGTTTCCAAAAGTGCTTGTGTCGCCACCAGACACGTATGTATCGTCCGTTAGCTCGCTCGCGCTCTGAACCTGTTCACAAATGTACCTGGAACAGCTCAAATTGCTTTAAGGGTTGGCCCACCACTATCCACAGAGATTGTCGCCCCGTTTCAGCATCAGTTGTGCCACGCGGGCACGCCATCATCGCCACCTCGCCCTTCCCTTGCTTAGGCCTCACTTTTCGATCTCCTCGTTCGCTCCGGTCCGCGCCAGCTGGTCTGTCGTCTCCGCAAGGTGTGTCGGCAATCGCATCCGGATTCTCCAGAGCTTCCGTGACGTCGGTCTGTCCAGCCGCTTCGCCCAGGTGGGTCCGGCGGTTTCAGTGAGCCTGTCCGCCATCACGCGAGACGCTCGACGAGCTGGGTAATCTCGCCCTGCCCTGCCGCTTTCCGTTTTGGGCTTCGATGATGTCTTAGCCGGCGGTGTTTTTCACGGCCGCTCCTTTTAGGTACAGGCTTACCCTGGTCCTTTTTCATAGGCATGTAGCTTCGTATGTGCGTGCGTGCGTACCTTCACACTTGCGTAGCTGTGTAGCTATGAGTTGGCTTGGTGCTCTTTAACCCAGTCGGCGAGCAGTCCGTTGAGCAGCTCCGATACGTCCATCCCGTTATCCTGGTGCAAAAGAATCTGCATGGCGGCACGATGCGTCGCCTTCTCAAGCAGGACCGTATGCTGTGTCCAGGCCGGGTTGCTGCGTTTGCCCGGTTTGCGGCCGTTGCCTCTCGGTGCCTCGTCGCGGGCTGCTATTGGTGCCTGATGTGTGGCCTTCTCGAGTTCGGCCCGGAGTCCGGAAAATTTACGGTTTGGCATACTTCTCGATCTCCTTGGCGACCGCCCGATAAGCCTCCCAAGCCCGCCGACTGCGCTCGTCCCCGAAATTGCTCACCGGAAAGCCGGCCGCGGCAGCGTGCTCGAAGGCCTTCAACCGGGGGATCTCGGCCTTGAATACCGGAACCTCGCCCGCCTTGAGTTCCGAGCGGAGTGCTGGGCCTTCCGACTCCGGCGGTGGCGGCACTTTCGTGAGTAATACCCGGTATTTGTCCGGAACGAGCTTCTGCGCGGCGGCGAGCGTCAGGATAAGGACGTCGGTATCCATGGAGGCCGGCACCGTCGGGATAATGAGCAGGTCGCAGCCGCGCGCCAGGTCCTCGAAGTCGGCGGCCCCCGGCCGGGCCTCGGTGTCCACGATGACATGCTGATAGTTGCGTACCGTGTAAAGCCCCTCCCGCTCATCAGCTATCGTAAACGGCATTCCGCCACGCTTGGCCATGATGGACACGCAGCGGTTCGGATCTCCGTCGATCAGGATCGTTGGACCTAAGTCTTGGAAGTAAGTCGCGAGGTGGACAGCAGTCGTGGTCTTTCCGACGCCGCCCTTGTAGCTAGCCACCGTCACAAACATCACCACACCTCATATAGCTACGCATCTACATATGGGCGAGTCTATGTAGCTGCGTCACTACGGTCAATCAGGTGTAGGCGCGGGTTACTCGACAAATGTCGGTTGCGTATAAGCGTTCCAGACGCTCTCGGCGAACACCCGAATCTGCATTGTTGCCGTCGTACGACTCGCCTATAGACAGATGTAGCTACGGAGCGACAGACATACGTGTATGTGTAGCTACGTGACGACGATCATCGCGAGTGAGCATGCGGTTATTCGACACGCGGTCAGCGTACAACTCCAGCAGATGTTCTCGGCAGGCACCCGCAGTCACGATGTTGCCCTCATAGTGACGTGCCTACAGACGTATATAGCTACGAGGGCACAGACGTGCGCGTATGCGTAGCTACGTGAGGACGATCATTGCGAGTAGCATACGATTATTCGACAATCGGTGTGGGTGCAATTCCAGCAGATGTTCTTTAACAGGCACCCGCAGTCACGATGTTGCCCTCGTAGCAACGTGCCTACAGACGTATATAGCTACGGAGGCACAGACGTGCGCGGACGCGTAGCTACGTGAGGACGGGCGCCGCGAATGAGCATGCGGTTATTCGACGAGCGGTCAGCGTGCAATTCCAGCAGATGTGTCTCGACAGACACCCGAATTATCTCAGAATGCCTTCAGTTGCTTGGCCGCCGGCAGTGTGCCTTGCGCGCGCAGCCGGGATTAGATCGTCGAAAGCCTTCGAGTAGAGCGAGAAGGCGGCGAAGGAAGGGTAGGGGGGTCTCAAATAGAGTGAGCTGCCTGCCGTGCTGGTTATTGCGCCTGCAATTGTGAGAGTTAGGCCAGAAATAGTTATCGACATGGTGTGTGACCCAGTATATGGCAATGACCGATGATTGAGCTTGGTGTCCCGACCGTTCCCATTAGAGCCGATGCTCTGCACGGGCGCCGAGCGTCTACCGGATAATCCGCGAATCGTCGAGGATTGTTCTCATCTGTGTAATGACGCGTATGCGATGTTACACGGTTAAGTAACTAAGCAAACATCAAACGCACCCCGCGAGCAGGCCCAGCACTCGCCCGCGGGCGACACGAAGTCTTGAGGACCTGGCCCACAGCGTTGCGCCGTCTCACGATGATTTCCCGACCGCACTTGGCGCACGTGCGCGTCTCGTCCAGCATCCGCGTCCAGCGCGCGAATGGCCGCGAGGGCAGGGGAGAGCACTGAGCGAACGGGATAAGCTGGCGGCTTTCACGGTCCGTGATTGGCCTGGTCCATGCATAATTCTGGCTTGTCGTCGCTGGCAGGCTCGGGTGAAATGTTTCAACCCTGGAGCGGCGTGGCCCGTGTGTTCGCTGCGTCTAAAAAGGGAGGGGGAGCCGGGCCTCCAGCGATATTTCGCCCACCGTACCACCTCAATCCGCGCAGTTCCGGCATTCGCCATTAGGTCCGGTCGGCTCGCGTGTTAGCGCCAATGCAAAACTGACCCGGGTCGCCAATTGAAAACTGACCCAC
>JAMXLL010000269.1 GCA_024281015.1 Candidatus Binataceae bacterium | reverse complement strand
TCGAGGAGCATTGTGCGCGCCTCGTCGCGGTGGCCCTGCTTCATGAGCAAGCGGGCAAGGCTCACCGTCGCGCGCAATTCCCACCATTTCGCCCCCTGACGACGCGCGACGGCTATTGCCTCGCGGAGACACCTTTCGACATCACCCGAGTCTCGTCCAGCGAGCAGCAGAAGCTCGCCATTGATCCTTCGTAATTCTGCCTCGGCGAAACGTACCTGACTTGTTTGCAGCATCTCGAGAGCGCGAGCGACAGTGTGCAACCCTGCATCGTGTCTCCCCGCCGCCAAGTAGTTTTCTGCAATGACAGGAACGTAGAGTGCCAGACCGATGGGCATTGCTGCGAACCGGGCGATTACTTCCTCGATACGAAGCATTTCCTCCATGCCTTGTTCAACGTAGCCGAGTTGCACCAAAGCCCTGGCATGCCAAAACTGATGCACGAGGACCAGACCCGGCTGGTTTTCCTCTCGAATCAGGGTCATTCCTTCTTCGGCGGCCCTGTAGGCACTCTCGGCATCATGTATCAAAGTGTTAAAAAATGCTGACCAGACGAGCATTGGGATGGCCGGAGCCCGATCCTTCTCATACCGCACCAATGCCAGTGCTTCATCCATTCGGGCCAGCGCTTTTTCAGGAAACCCCATAATAGTCAGAGTCAACGCTCCCAAGGACCTGGTCAGCGGCTGCCATCCGCCATACGAAAGTTCTTGCCTAGAACGAGAAATTTTGGGCAATTGGTAAGCTCGGTCGAATGCCTCCATCGCCGCGCCGAAATCTCCGCGCCACAATGACATGAAACCTGGCCAGAAATGTGCCCGGCCAATCATATCGGGGTCGTCAAGCTCCGAGGCTAGCTCGAGTAGTTCCGCGCACGCCGTTCGTCCATTTTCCACTTCGCATCTATTGGCACAGACAAATGCCAGGGCCGACAGAACATCGCAGTGGTGTGTATCCTTGCCCTGTTCATGACATAGAGAATGTGCTCGCTCGAGGCTGTGTAGTGTCTCGCCATTCATCAAGGCGCCGACGTCATGAAAGATTGTGCAGATGACATGATTTAGACGTACAAGACTTTCCGCCCGATCTCGGTCCAGCGCCGGCGTCAGCGATGCAATCAGCTCCAAGGCGCGGACGAACTGTTCCTTTGCCTCAGCATATGCGAAGCGATGCATGGCCTGTTGTCCGGCATGCACCAGGTATTCGAAGGCCTTCTGAACGTTGCCGCTTCGTCCGAAGTGATGAGCGAGGTCGTCGTAATGGTCCGCCAGGCTCGCAGCAAAAGATGCTTCGATACTGACGCCAATCTGCTCGTGCAATGATTTTCGCCGCTCAATCAGCAAAGAGTTGTAGGCAACCTCCTGGGTAAGCGCGTGCTTAAAGGTGAACTCGGATTCGCCGACCCCTGGCTGCTCGTAGACGAACTCTGCCAATTGCAGATGGTCTAGCATCTGCTCGAAGTCCGATCGCTCCTCGCGGCGCATCCGCTTCCACACCGCACGCGCGACTGAAATCGGGAATTCCTTCCCCATCACGGACAACATCTGCAGCAGCTCTTTCTCTTCAGCAGGTAGCCTGTCGATGCGCGAAGCGATCACCGCCTGCACCGTTTGTGGAACTTTGACCGAATCTGGCCGTTGAGTGAGCGTGATGGACCCATCGCGAACCAGAACGCCTTGGTCGAAGAGCGACAGAACCATCTCTTCCATAAAGAACGGGTTTCCTTCCGTCCTCGAAGCGATCCGACGCTTGAGCGGTTCGAGCTCGTCGTTCGACCCGAGCAAAGCCTCGAGCATTTCGCCGGCGCCTTGCTCGCCCAGTGGATCGAGGCGGAGTTGCGTATAATAACTCTTGCCGGTCCACCTATGCGCGTGTTCGGGACGATAGTTGACCAACATCAGGATTTTCGCGGTCCCGATTGAATCCGCCAGCAGATCAAGGAACTCCTTCGTCTGCTCGTCAATCCAGTGGAGGTCCTCGAAAATTACGATTAGCGGCTGGTTGAGAGTCTCGCGCAGGATAATACGTTTGATCGCTTCGAATGTGCGCCGCCTCTTCATCAGGCCATCCATCTGCGGCAATGGGTCATCACTCTCGGAGATGGCCAGCAGGCTGAAAACGTAAGGCAGAGCATCTTCGAGCGTTCGGTCCAGTGCAACGACTCGGCCCGTGACCTTCTCCCGCCGCGTACGCAGATCGTCGTCGCTTCCGATGCGAAAATAGCTCTGCAACAACTCGATCATCGGCAAATACGGAGAAGCCTTGCCGTGCGAGACCGAGAATGCCTCCAGTACCATCCAGCCGGAGGGGTTGGTTACCTTAAATTCGTAGAACAGCCGCGATTTGCCCATACCGGGCCCGGCCATCACCGCGACGATCTGGCCGTGGCCCTCGCGCGCCATCTCTGCCACGTGCCGCAGCGTCTCCATCTCCCGTTGCCGTCCCACGAACCTGGTCAAACCGCGCCCTGCGGCCCGCTGCAAACGAGTGCGTAAGGGCCCCAGACCCGTCACTTCGTAGACCGCGACCGGCTCGCTCGAACCTCTGATACGCGCCGAACCCAGCGGCTTCAGCATGAAGTAGCCTTCGACCAGCTTACGGAGGCTGTCGCTTATCGCGATCGATCCGGGATTGGCGAGCGCCTGCAGCCGCGAGGCTAGACTGGTCGAATGACCGATGGGTGTATACTCGACCTGCCGCTCACCCGTCTGAATCGAACGCACGACCACTTCGCCGACGTTAGCGCCGATACGAACCTGGAGATTTATTCCTTTATCTGCGCGCAACCTCTCCGCGAACCGGCGCATCTCGTCCTGCATCCGCAGGGCCGCGTACAATGCGCGCTGCGGATGGTCCTCGTGGGCGACCGGTGCACCGAACAGCGCAAAAATGCCGTCGCCCGTCGATTGCACGATATAGCCGTCGTAGCGATGGACCGCATCGATCATCAGCTTGAGCGCGGGATCGACAATCGCACGGGCTTCATCCGGGTCGAGGTCCTCCATCAACTCCATCGAGCCCTTGATGTCGGCGAAAAGCGCCGTCACGGTCTTGCGCTCGCCGTCGGCGGGAACCGACCCGGTGGTATTGGCTGGAATCGCAATGTCGGCGGCGCCCATAGCGGATGTTGACTGAACGCTAGCGCTACCGGGCTTCAGTGGGGTCCCGCAATCGCCGCAGAAGCGCTTGTCCGGTGGATTATCGGCACCGCAGTTCGGACAGCGATTTCTCAATGCGCTGCCGCAATCACCGCAGAATTTTTTATCCGTTGGGTTTTCGCTCCCGCACTTCGGACAGCGCATTCGCTCACCTGAAATGGACAGTCGAAACCTCCACGCCCAACCGCGATCTAAATGCTATCGGCCGTTCTCAAACTAAATGCTCAGAATCCGATATTACTGAATGCTATGTGCGATTAAAAAGCCAACCAGCATGGCTGCGAGCGTTAAGAACTTATGACCGAAAAAATGCAGCTTATCATCCTCCGAACCAGCTCATCCGGACGAATCCAATGAAGGCGCCGGCGAGTATCAACCAGGCTGAGTTGACTCGAAGGAAGATCAGGATGACCGCACTTAACGCCGAGATCGCGCCGGTTAACAAATCGATAACGGCGGCCCGGCCGAGCTGCAACGATACCGCGATCATCAATGCGACCGCGCCGGCGTTGACGCCGTCAAGAAATGCACCGGCGATTCGCGAGCCGCGGATTCGGGGGAGTAACGGCCGGCTCGCGGCAACGAACAGAAAGCCCGGCAGGAAAATGCCAACTGTAGCGAGCACGGCACCCGGAATCCCTCCGAGCAAATAGCCGATGAAGGTAGCAGTAGTAAATACCGGACCCGGAGTGACCTGGCCAACGGCTACCGCATCGAGCAACTGTGCTTGTGTCAGCCAGTGAAGCCGGCTGACGAGATCGGCTTGCAGAAACGCCAACAGCACGTAGCCGCTGCCAAAAATAACTGCGCCGAACTTCAGAAATATCAGGAACACTCCCCCTAGCCCGATTGGGATGGCCACCGGCAATGGAGCGGCCAGCGCGAGCAATGATTTGGCTGCCGGCAGCGGCGCTAGGGAATTATACGCTCGGCGTTTTTGAAGCCATGCCGGAATAATAGCGACGACCCCGGCTACAACCAGTATAAGCAGTACATTTGCACCCCTGAGCGCGGCGGCCGTCGCGCAAAGACCAATTGTCGCCAGAAAAACGTTCTTGAGGGCGCCGCGCGCCAGCCCCCACAGGGCCTGGAGCACGACAGCTATAATCACCGGCTTGACGCCATATAGGATGCTTTGCGCCTGGGGGAGGGACCCAAACATGGCGTATGCCCACGCGCAGACCAAAACCAGCAGCATCGCCGGAACAATGAAGCAAACACCCGCGACAACCAGTCCTCTCCAGCCAGCCCGCTGATGGCCGATATGGATGGCCACCTCGGTCGAGCTCGGTCCGGGAACGAGATTGGAGGCGCCCAGCATATCGAGGAAGTCCGCGCGCGACACCCAAGCGCGCCGTCGCACGAATTCCTCGTCCATCATTGCGATGTGCGCCGCCGGACCGCCAAAGGCCGTCAGTCCAAGGCGCAGAAAGGGCGGCGCCAGATCGCGAAGCGCACCTGCCGTCCGCATCGTTGTTAGCCGCGGCGAGCCTTGCGCTTCGCTGATCTCGCGGCCGTGAGGCGGGACGCGGCCGCAACTGACACCGACCGCTCGCTTAACCGACGCTGTAGAAGTTTGCCGAACTCCGGATGGTCTTGGATCAGACGATCGATCAGATCATCTTCTTCTTGCAAAGGAACCAGTTGAGACGACGGCTTACCATTGACCATCGCTACTACTGGCTCATTGTGACAAAGCTGACCGTAACGGCTCAGCTTGGCCTTCGCCTCGCTCAGTGGAACCACTTTCATGGGCCGTAAACCTCTTGACCTGCACCTACAGCGAATTTCCTCGCTATTGTCAGACAAGCGCGATTGTGACCGTCATGTTGGCCTCGTCCACGCTAAACAAGACCTGATAACCGATGATTTTTGGCGCGGGGGGGACGCGGTCGTCGCGCATGGCGTCGGGCGGCGTTCACACGCTGAGACACCGCAGGCGATTTGTGTACATCTCAACCAGGTCTTAACTGTTGTGCAATTTTTGGAGGTTTCTGGTTTTGTAAAAGGTTGCGTGAGTTCGCCTTCCTTCTATAACGGCGAACTCACGTCATTACCCAGATTCTTTCTCCTTTAATTC
>JAMXLL010000268.1 GCA_024281015.1 Candidatus Binataceae bacterium | reverse complement strand
CTCTAACTAGGGTTCACGCTGAATTGAGCGAGCAAGATATTAAGGGCGATATAGCAGAGATTTGATTTGATAAAACCAGGACTTCGCGGCGCTGCCGACATCGACCGCCATATTTCGACTCGTCTTGGTGGAGCGGCCGGGTGCTATCAAATACCTGTAGGCCATGACGGAATCCATCGCCGGCCTTTTCCGACCGCTTGGATATATCAGCGCGCCATCTGGAAAGTCGGGCGTGAGCGGACCAGTAGCGGCCTTGGAGCGGCCGAGTAGGCTGGTGATAGAGTTAGATCGATCGCTATTTTCGGGCCGCGACAACATCATTTAGCACCAATGTTCGGGAACAGAATTCAAGTCCGCGCTTTGATCAAATCGGGACGAAGCAATGAAGTCTCAAACCAGCACCGCGTCTCAATTCGTACGTATTGGACTGAGCCGCCTCTGGCGCTCCATCGAGTAGGCCATCTTCGGACCAGCCTCGCTGCGGCCGCAACAAGAGATCGGAGCCGGCGCTAGTAGAACAAGAACTCTCTCGCCCTCTCAACTCACCGAGAGTGGCTCCGACGAGTGGTCCCCACCTGGGTCGCACACTCAATACCGACATGGGCCAGCCGATCGGCAGAATGCCGGAGGCGTTCGGCTGGTGTCGACATTTGCGGTCACTGCATCTGGAAACAGCATTTCCTGTGCCGCTCGCAGGATCCTGGGCTGGCTCACGAACTAAAGGATGCCGTGCACGAGAATGACGTCATCTGGCGACCAATGCACCGCGCAATCTCATTCATGTCGGCGGCCTGAAAATGATCGCAGTGTTTTGGGCTGCATATTTTACGAATGTTTGTAAGTCTGCTGCGGTATGGCCGCGCTTGCGCGACTTCAAACCCGAGGAAAGAAAAAAGCCTCCAGGTCCTCCGTCTTACCACTCCGTTTGCTGTTCGACCGAATGCTTGTAGATGCGGTGTCGCAGGGTCAGGCCAGGAGGCTCACTTTTGGAGCCAGTTTGTTTAGCAGCTTTCCGTTGCCGTAAAGGACGGAAGTTGAAGTCCACTCAACTCAGACCGTAGCTCGTGCCGGCGGGGAGTAACACAGCTAATCGGTGACGGGCGGAGCTCCAGCAAAGCAGTTTTGCTAACTGCCAGTGCAACCTGACCGTGAATGCGCTGCCCTTATCCATTCCTTCGCTATAAGCGAAAATCGAGCCGCCATGCAAATTGATTATTTCTTTTACAATCGACAGACCCAAGCCGAGGCCGTTGTGACTATCGCGAACGTCAGCCCCCTGCCAAAAGCGATCGAACACGGACCCGAGTGAACCGGGCTCAATCCCTCTTCCAGTACCGGTGACCACCAGCTCGACGTACGAGCTTTTCCGCTTCACCCGAAGATGAATCTTGCCGCCCCCGGAGTGAACTTGACGGCATTAGCGATGAGGTTCCAGACTACCTGCTGCATCCGTGCCTGATCGCCTGCAATGAAACCGACTGCTGGATCAATCATCTCCTGCAGCGCTATCGATTTCGCGTCTGCCGTTGTCCGCATGCTTTCGACCGCTGCCCGGACAACTTGCGCAAGGTCCATTGTCTTGATGTCAACCCTTTGAGGCGCGTAAATTACCAGATGTATGCTTAATTCAGCAATAGACCCATTCAATGGCTTATCCCGACACTCTCTCGCCTATCGGACTTATGCGCAGCATTGGAATTTCCTCAAACGCGCGAGCGCCCAAATGGACGAAGGGCGGGGGTCAGACATGGCAATGATGCAGAGTGCCTCGCAGGCCGCACTCTGCCATCCTGTCATTTAATAATTCCGCGCGAAGGCACCGACCTTTGAAACACACGTGTCTCTTGACGGAACCAAAAAACTGAGACGCTGTGAAGGTCTTCTGGACTCGCAACGAAGCTTTCTTTGTCAGCTTCCGCGGGTATAATTCGAGGCTCATCCAGGGAAAAGTCGAACATTACGGTAACAAGGAGTAAGCCTATGCCCACGCTTTATGGAGCTCCCATATCGCCGTTCGTGCGTAAAACCATGGTCGCGCTTGCCGAAAAGGGCATTACCTACGAGCACGATCCTGTTGTTCCTGCCATTGCACCGGCCGAGTTCAAGCGGATTAGCAAGGACATCAGCCCGCTCGGAAGGATTCCTGCGTATCGCGACGACGATCTCACGCTGGCGGATTCATCGGTAATCATTGCCTACCTGGAACGGGTCAAGCCGACACCAGCTCTATATCCCTCGGACGCGCGCGATTATGCGCGGGCGCTCTGGTTCGAAGAGTATGGCGACGGCGGACTCGCTCCGATTATAGGGGCGAAAATCTTTTTTCAGAAAATAGCCGGGCCCGCCTTCTTCAAGCAGCCGACCGATGAGGCAGTGGTCAATAAAGCCATTAACGAAGAACTGCCTCCGTTGTTCGATTATCTTGAAGGTCAAATTGGGACCGGCGATTGGCTGGTGGGGCGCGGTTTCTCGATAGCCGATATCGGTGTCGCCACGCAGTTCGCGCAGGCAAGTTTCGCCGGTGTGTCGCCAGACACCAAGCGCTGGCCGAAACTCGCGGCGTATGTTGAGCGCGCACTTGCGCGTCCCTCGTTCGCAGATGCGGTCGGCAAAGCCAAGGCCATGCTCGGCCTGAAGTAGCTGTCTGGAATGTTCGCCGAGGTTACCCTCGTAGACAGAGCCGGCGGACGATCGGACGGTAATGCTGAGGACGTCCTGCGAGAGTGCGGTGACGTCCTCGAATTTGCCTGGGTGACGTAGCTTCAGCTCCTCCTGAAACCCGGGGTCGGCAGCGAGCAACACGTGCTGCGGCGGTACGACCATCTCTGCATCTATGGCGCAAAGACCACGCCGAAATGATGGTCGATGACTTCGCCCGTGTCGCTGATCGTAAAATTAGAAGTGATAAGGCCGCTAGCGCCGCTGAACTGTCCCTCGCCACCTTCTACCCGCCAGATCACCGAACCGTGCCGCAGTTTTGGATCGGCGCTTGTGCCGAGGTAGCCTTGCCCGACGGTGCTGAAGCGCAGTTGATGATTGCCCTCGCCGAAGCGGATCGTGCCCGACTCAATGAACGAACTTTCACCGGTCACTGTAACCTCCGATTCGAAGGCGGCCTTGTCGCCGGGCGCCGGCTGAACACTGGCGCTTACGCCTTCGGCGCGGACGGCGGTGGTAAGAGTACAGCTTTCAGCACTGGTCGCCGCCTTCAAGACATTGGATGATCCGGATACGGGTGCGGCTCGCCCGTTGAACTGCATCGCGTAAAGGATTTGCCTCATCGTTTCGCTCCTGCGCGACTCCTCGGCTTCGCGCCGCCCTCGAGCGCTTTCATCAGCTCCCGCGTGCACGCCAGCAGGTAAAGATCGACATGATCGGACGCTGATCGTTCGCCTGTTCTAGGATTTGGTTGGCGGCGACTTTGAGGCTGATGGTCTTCTATAACGCTCGTCCGCGTTATCTGCCACCTAAATGAATGTACGTGGCCGTCACTAAGCCACACTTAGGTGGCTGGGTTGGGGCGTGATCGATGGCGTTTTGGCTGCCCCCGCCAAATGGCTTTGTTCTGTAAGTTCTGACTTCGGATTGAGCCTTTCGGTGACACAGCCGGGTGTGTGTCACCGAAAGGCGGGAAAATGGCGAATTGACAATTAGGCCGACGCCTGCGCCTGTGCCGACTGGCCCGCCTGAGCAGGTGCGTTTAGTGCAGCGCAAGCATATTGCAGCCACTTCGTGCTGGAGAGTTCATCCTCGTAGAAGAGTTTGATCATTTCCTTGGTTTCGAGATCGTCTTTGATCATCTCGGCGAATTCACAAATCGGCTTGACCGCGGCTTCGGGATCCGGAACCAGTTTATTGAACCGCAGCAGCTTTTCGTTATCCGGGAGCGCCTGGTCCGAGACGGTTTCCGCGAATTTCCGGCTATCATCACTGAGCGTAGCACGGCATTCGGCTCCTAAATCCCGCAAGCGGCGCTCGAACATTCGCCCGTGATAACTCTCGCGCTCCGAGATCATGCGCAAGCCGCTGCGGATGCAGTCGGTTTTGCAGACGTTGGCCCAATTGTTAAACGCCACACCGGCATTGGATTCAGCGACGCGGGCCCGATCTATAAACGCTATGATTGCCTCGCGCTCATTGGCGTACGTTTTGCCAAAAGCCCGGAACCCACCGGCACCGTTAGCGCCATTGGTTATTTCTGCACCATTTTCCAGGTTGGCCATTTCCTGCTCAAAGGTCTCTTCGCTGATAACCCCCGAGCGGTAGGCCCGTAGAAGCTGCCTGAACTCGAAATCGCGGTTCATAGAAATTCTCCTTATTAGGCCCAAGGCCGTTTTGGGCAGAAAGGTTTCAACGCTGTAAAATAGGACCGCCCGCCGGAGTCTGTCAATCTGCGCGCCGGTCAGCTAGCTTCTTCTCGTTGCGCGAGAAAGCATCCATTATACCATTTTAAGGCACCGGAGCCGACGCATCATGGGTGAATTCAAACATCAGCACGTCAAGACCAATGGAATTCGGATGCACGTTGCCGAAGCTGGCGAAGGCTATCCTGTCGTCCTGTGCCATGGCTTTCCCGAATTGTGGTATTCCTGGCGGCATCAGATGCGTGCGCTCGCCGACGCCGGATTTCGTGCTCTCGCACCAGATCAGCGCGGCTATGGTGATACGGACGCGCCGGCGCCGATCGACGCTTATACCCAACGGCAGCTCGTGGCTGACATGATTGGCATGCTCGATGCCTTCGGGCTCGCCAAGTGCGTGATCGTCGGGCATGACTGGGGCGGGGCGGTCGCCTGGAACGCAGCCCTTATGGCACCCGAGCGCATAGAACGAGTGATTGGGGTCAATACGCCTTTTCTGCCACGAATGCCACTGAAGCCGACCGAGCTGATGAAAGCGATGGCACCCGGACAATTCCATTACATTCTTTGTTTCCAGGAACCGGGGATTGCAGAGGCGGAACTGGAGCGCGACGTGCCCCGCTCGTTGCGCGGCTTTTATCAGAGCGCCGAAGACTTGTTGGGTGCACTCGATCTGAGTGCGCCGCCGGGAGTTTTCGGCCCTGCCGGCGGCGGTCTTCTCGACCGGCTGCCCGACCGGCCGCATGGCAAGTTTCTGACCCGCGACGATTTCGAGGTCTTTGTCCATGCATACGAACGCACCGGCTTTCGCGGAGGGTTGAACTGGTACCGCTGTATTGACCGAAGCTGGGAAGAGGCGGCGCAACTTGAACAATTGGTAAAGCAACCGGCACTGATGATCACTGCCGAGCATGATCCCGTTTTGAGGCCATCGATGTGCCAGGGCATGGAGGCGTTCGTACCCAATCTGCGCAAGATTGTCTTGATCAAAGGCGCAGGCCATTGGACCCAGCAGGAAAAACCTGCGGAGGTAAATGCCGCGCTGCTCGAGTTCCTGGCCGATTTAGCAAACTGATTTGTCCAGGTCCGGACCTGGTTCCACAAGGTTCGCAGCTCAGGCTGTGGCGACGGCCACCAGTGCGACTGCCGTCTGATCATAAGCGGTTGCGGCCAGACTCCCAAAGACGCTTACTTCGGCAAAGCCCGCCGCCAACAACAAGGCGCGCATCTCAGCCGCCGAGTAAATGCGGCTCGAAATAGTGCCGTCCCATTCAACCTGGCCATTGCGCAGCAGGATCCATCGAATATCCATCTGCTCCCATCCATCACGGATAGTGCGCTGCTGCAGTCCGATACTGCCGTCATCGTGCGAATACCATTCGTGCGCACGATAATTGCGCGCCATGATTTCCTTACCCTCGGTCTCGATCAAAAATCTCCGTCCAGGGCGCAAGGCCTTACGGATATTCTCCGCGAAGCGCAAGTCATTGCCGGCATCTTCGAAGTACCCGAAGGACGTATACATATTCAACGCGCCGTCAAAGATCGGCGGCAAATCGAGATTGCGCACGTCCGCCTGCAAGAGGTCGATGTGCAATCCCTCGGTTTCGGCATGCGCACGCGCCTCCGCCAGGTAGGCCGAGGTGTGATCGACTCCCGTCGCCTGATAGCCGCGCCTACGCAATTCGAGGAGATGGCGTCCAGTCCCGCAGCAGGCGTCGAGCACATGCCCACCCGGTTGGAGTTGCAACAATTCAACTATACGGTCGGTTTCGTAAGGCGTATGTGCAAGACGGGCGGCCGGAAACAGGTAAGGCTGCCAGATCCGCCAGAAACTGTCATCCTGGTACCATGCACTCATGATTGACGCTCCTCTCGACAGGAGTTCCGACGCTTCCCCGTTTCAGGTCCGCGCGAGCGCCCGGCGGCGAACTCCGAAGAGCCTCGGGCAGAGGTCGAGAGCTGCCGCGCCGGCTTCGGGGGCCCGTCGATCACTAAGTATTCGGATGGCCTCGCGATAACCGTGGAGAGTTCCAACGTCGACGTAGGTTTCTCCGCGCCTCACTGCCAGTACTATTCCACCGCGCGCTATGTATTCGCTCAATAGTGTCCCGAGGTATTGATCGGATTGACCTCGCAGAAGCCACAAATTGAACAACTCCCGCAGAATGATAGCTGGCATCCGCAGCGCTCCCCATATCCAGTTTGACTCTGGTTTCGCCTCCTTTACTGCTATTCGTGTCACTATTCCGGCCGGGTCAGCGACAACGGAATCGAAGAACTGTGGCTGCGCCACCGGAAACAAGAGCAACGAACACTGATTGTCGGGCAACGAGCGCAGCGCGTTTTCCGGAAACCATACGGTGTCAGGCAGTCCAATCAACACCTGTTCACCATCTGCAAGAAAGGGCAGAACGCGGAAAACAGCATCGCATAATCCCGCAGGTTCGGGCTGCACCACATAAGCGAGCTTCGCACCTGCTATTGAGTCTCCATAATAATCGATGATGTCGGACTTGTGCGGTGAGATCACGAAGCACAATTTGTCGGCGCCGGCCAGGATCATGCGTTCTACCAGATACTCACTCACGGCTCGCGGACGTTCCTGTCCGCTATCGATGCAGCTACCGACTGGCAATAACTCCTTGGAGAACGCCAGCGGCTGTATTCGATTGCCCTGTCCCGCGGCCGGAATAATACCCCACATGGTAGCCCCTGCCTTGAGCTGCACCGGCTATTTACATCAATTCTGCGACGATGCGTTCGAAGTCGCGCGCACGGTTATGGCCGGTGTGGTGCTCTAGTGTGTGTTCCCGCGCCGCATTCGCCACTCGCGAGCGTTCCCCGTCGCCCAAGCTCAGCGCAGCGGCTACATCGTCATCATTTTTCACTATCAATATTTCGCTGCCACGTGCGAAGAATTGATCCATTCCCTCCCAGTCGTCACTCAGGATCAGAGTTCCGCAGGCGGCCGCTTCGAACAGACGGCCAGATGGGCAGTACCCCATCTGGGCCATCGCTCCCCGGGTTACATTCAGGGTCGCTTTCGAGGAGCAATAGAATTCCCGGTGCTCATCGGGCGGGATATGTGATATGTAGCTGATGTTCTTTTGCCATGGAAAATCCGCGGGATATAGCGATCCGCCCAGAAGAAACCGGCGATCCGGAAATCGCTCGGCTGTCCTGACGAAAAGCCGCTCGAGCGAGTCTTGCCGATCGCGTGCGTACGTACCCAGGTATCCAAGATCGCAGCAGTATCGCGCGACCGGCGGCACCGGAAAGTACTTCGCGGAGTCCACCGACCCATAAAGCGGCGAAACGCGGCGCGCTCCAAGGCGGTTCATAAGGTGTTCAACCGCAGGCCCACCCGTAAAGCTTAGCACCAGGTCGAAGTCGCCCAGACCAGCGGGGGGCAGATATGCGGGGGGACAATTTGTCGCGAATTGACTGAGAGTGACCGGAGTATCGAGATCATAAAAAAGCCGCGTGCGCGCCTTTGACGACATTATCAGACCAGACGCGGCGATGGCGTCGCGGCAATAGGATGAGACAACCGCGACATCAGCGTCGGCCAGTTCGTTCAGCGCCAGCTCCGAGACGGATTCCCACGATCGATACAGATACAGCTTCGCGAAGGGCGGCTCCGGCAGATCACGGTGCTCCGCATAGTAGGGAACGTCGGCCTCGAAAAAGACGATGCGATGGTTCCGCTGGGAGAGTGCCGAAAGCAGAGCTCGCCAGACAGTTGCATGTCCATTGCCCCACGATGAACTGAGCGAGAGACCAAAAACCACGAGCTTCATCGGTGTGGGTGGTTGAGCAAAGGAGCTCTAGGCGAAGGAGCGCTCAATTGAATTCTCTTGGCCCATTTGGCGAGGGAGTTCGGTAGGTTCAAAGACAAATTCCATTAAGTTGCCGAGGTGCTGGAGCCGGGTCTTAGCGGCCAAACCCTCGCGTTTGCCCAGTCAGCCGTTCATAAGGTCGCTATAGTAGGATGGCCGGGCGGCACTATTTTCAGATTCCCGCAATCGATGTGCCACGCCTTATTCGGTATCAACACCAGTCCTGGCTGTCACAGAAATGGTTTGCAACTCTTGAAATACATGGACTATCGAATACCGCTAAGCTAGAAATTAATTAGAAGTAAGTCTCGATCTACTGTACATAATCTCCTGCATCTTGAAGTTCTGTTCACTACAGAAGGTCTGAATATGGCTAGTGCGCTTGAAACAACCGACCATGAAACGATACGCAAATGGGCAGAGCAGCGCGGCGGACATCCAGCACAGGTAAAGGGAACTGGTGGGTTGCTCAGAATAGATTTCGGCGAACCCGAGGAAAGCCTCGAACAAATCGGCTGGGAACACTTTTTTGAAGTATTCGACCAGAGCAAGGTGAAGTTCCTGTACGACCCGGAGCGCAACAGCAGGTTCAACAAGTTCGTCCGCGACGATGGTTCAAAGCGCTGAGTGCGCGGCTTCGTACCTCGACTGGTTCTGCAGCCTGACTTCAAAAAACTCCGCTCGCTTCTCAGTGACGGTGGTTGCAGCCCACCCCGATGACGAGATTATTGGTGCGGGCGTGCAATTGACAAAGCTAGCCCGCCCCGCCGTGCTATTCCTGACCGATGGGTCTCCGCGCAATATGCACGACGCTCGGTTTGCTGGTTGCGGAAGCGCGGCAGAGTACGCAAAAAAACGCTGGTGCGAGGCGCTGGTGGCGCTCTCGATGTGCGGTATAAGGCAGGACCGAGTATTAAGCCTGGGGGTCCCCGATCAGGAGGCGGCCCATAATATGGCTTTTCTTAGTCGTGAGGTCGCGTTGCTTTTGGATCTTTTGGCCAGTGATATTGTTGTCACTCATCCGTATGAGGGCGGCCATCCGGATCACGATGCAACCGCATTTTGTGTCCAGGCGGCGTCGTCATTACTTGAGCGCGCCGGGCGCAGGCCGCCAGCCGCGCTATTAGAATTCACTTCTTATCACGCGGCCAGCATCGGCATTGAAACCGGCAGATTCCTTCCGAACGGCGGAGCCGTCAAAACGATCAAGCTGTCATTGCAGGAGCAAGATCTGAAGCGGGAGATGTTTGCCCGCTACGCAACACAACGGCAGGTGCTCGCGCAATTCCCGCTTTCGACCGAGAGTTTCAGGCTCGCTCCCGCTTACGACTTCACCAAACCACCGGACGCGCCGGTGTATTACGAACGCTTCGACTGGGGAATCCGTCCGTCAGATTGGCCTGGCCTCGTATCCGAAGCGACCCGCCAGCTTAACCTTGGCTGACCAAGCGCTGAAGCTTATCCGCGGATGAGAATCTTGAATGTAGCATATCCGTTCGCCCCGGTCGGTCCAGATGCGGTTGGCGGAGCTGAACAGGTGCTCACCATGATCGACCAGGGCTTGGTGGCGGGCGGCGAGGAATCGGTAGTGCTCGGTGCCAACGGATCAATTACCGCCGGCCCATTAGTCGAGTTTCGGGCTCCTGTGAATATTGATGACGGGGTACGAAAGAGAGCGTATCGCGACTATGCCCATCTGATAGCAGAAACCATAACGGACCGCCGAATCGATTTAGTACACATGCACGGAGTCGATTTTGCGCAATATATTCCAGCCACCGCGGTCCCCCTCCTGGTTACGCTGCATTTGCCGCTCGATTACTATCAAGAGTCCGCCTTTGTTGGCGGGCCCCATACATTCTTTAATGCCGTTTCGGAATGGCAGCAGCGTCACTTGCCGGTAAATTTGAAGGTTGAAGTGGTTCGTAACGGGGTGGATACCCAGAGTTTACGTCCGGCTGCTGCAAGGGAGAATTTTGTCCTGGTGCTGGGCCGGGTTTGCCCGGAAAAAGGCTTTCATTTCGCAATGCAAGCGGCGGCTTCCGCAGGCGTAACTTGCGTCGTCGCAGGGCGCGTTTATGGTTATCCGGAGCACCAAGACTACTTCAACCGCGAAATAGTTCCACGCCTTGACTCCCGGCGTCGATTTGTCGGGCCGGTCGGCGGAACTCTCAAGCGGCACCTCCTCGCGGCAGCGAAGTGTGTACTAATTCCGAGTCTGGTTGCTGAGACTAGTTCATTAGTCGGAATGGAGGCGCTGGCCTGCGGCACTCCGGTGATCGCCTTTCGGAGCGGGGCGCTGGTTGAGATCGTTTCTCATGAGAGAACCGGTTTTCTGGTCGATGATATGGAAGAAATGGCACAGGCCATAGCCCTGGTAGACCGAATCGACCCGCGTGAATGCCGGGCCGAGGCATGCCGGCGATTTTCGGCCATTGAAATGACCAGCAAGTACTTGCACCTCTACCGGGCAATAATCCGATCTTGTGAGTGATCACTGCGGGCAACTATAAAAACCGTGTCTCAGCAGTACAGAGTCGAAATATTGCAGTCAGATGCCGACGTGCAACGAATCGCCCCGGAGTGGCTCTCGCTCTGGCGCGTCGATAGCCGGGCAACTCCATTCCAGTCGCCCTATTGGAACCTGGCATGGTGGCGGCATCTTAACCCTGGAGGAACCCTTGCCGTTGTGACCGTGCGCGATCGTGGCGAGTTGATCGGACTCGCGCCGTGGCAGTGCGGCGGAGGGATGGGGCGCACGTTGACTTTTATCGGCAGGGGCGTAAGCGACTACCTCGACGTAGTGTCCCGGCCCCATTTTAGAATCCAATGGCTCCCTGAAATCGCGAGAAATATCATGCGGCAGCTCAACTGCGACGGGTGTGACTTCGATGAGCTAAGCCGCCGCTGCGGTCTGATGGATGACCAGGACAGGGGAATGTCAGGCGTTGTGGAAGGGGGAAGTATTTGTCCGGTGTTGCAGTTACCGGAGACCGTTGAGCAGCTTGATCGAGCCATTTCGCCTAAAGCATCAAAGTCACTTGGTTACTATCGGAGGCGGCTGGTGCGCAGCCATTGTTGCGAAATTGAGTCTGCAAACCAGCGTAACCTCGACTATCTGTTATCCGAATTGTCGAGGTTACATCATGAAATATGGTCGGCGCGCGGCCAATGCGGTGTCCTCTATGGAAAGGGTATAGCTGATTTCCATCAGGACGCCGCCTTGGGGCTCCTGCACGAAGGTGCTCTGCGCTTGTACCTGCTGCGAATCGATGGCTGTAGCGCAGCGGCCTTTTACGGCTTCTGCTGCCATCAGCGTACTTACTACTACCTCGGCGGCTTCGCTCCGAAGTTCGCGCGGCTTAACCCGGGTACACTGCTGATTGGCCACGCTATCGAGCAGGCGATACACGAGGGATCACGAGAGTTCAACTTTCTTCGTGGTAGTGAGCACTATAAGTATTGGTGGGGCGCGCAAGATCGCGTTAGCTATCGAGTGCGCTTGTCCAACACGAGCACGAACGGAGATTAGTAAATAGCACTTGCTAGAAATGCCCAAACGACGCGCGGCACCCGGCTGATCTTCACCTCAACACCTGCACCGGCGAATCCCGATGATCCTGGTCCTCGATCTTGACCGCACCCTCAATCGTCTTTATCCCCCCTGGGCCCGCTCGATTCGTGAGCTGGTTCCCCCGGCATTAGTCAGGCGCGCCGGCCACGAGATGTGGGATTGGCTCGCGGCGCACCTGGCCGAGCACACTTACCCGGTCCATGAGGGTGCGCTGCCGGTAGTTCGCGTCCTGAGCGCGGGTGCTTCACGTGTCATTGTGAATACCGGCCGCCCCGAAACGGCACGGGGCACAACCAATAAATGGCTGCGAAACCATTTCAGAGTCGATCAGCTCCTGATGCGGGCGAGAGGTGATTTTCGGCGCACGGTCGAGGTAAAGCGCGAACATTTCAGGACTGACATCCTGTCCGGGCATGAAGACGAAACTATATATGCATTCGACGACAACCGTGACGCCGTGAACATGTATCGCCAGCATGGTGCGATCTCCTTGCTCGCGCCCCAATGTTGGAATTCGCTTTCAGCTTTAGCAACAACGCCGCGGGACGTCACAGAACTGTTACAGGGGTTGCAAATCGTCTCTCGCCGCACCCTGATGACGGACGCCAAACAAGATGCACGAGAACTTGGTAGTACCTAGTATCGACCGAGTAGCGCCACTGACTATTCGATGGACGATCGGTGACGTAAGCGACTATGGCTTTGCTGCTTTGCGTTTGTCAGTCTGGGGTATCTGGCAACTGTTAGGTAACGGTCCGAACTATGTTGTTTGTGTGAATACGATTCCTCTGCCGCTGGCACAGGAACGTACCGGTGACTTGCCGCGAGCGGTGACCTGGCGCGATGTCAGTGCTGAATTTCCAATATTGCTGCGACGCTATTTCGACGAATGCAAAGCAGAGGGCGTCGGCTGGAAGTTCGCCCCGCTGCGCTTGAACCCGGCGTGCATGGAACTGGCGTTGGACAATGATTGCATAATATGGCAGTTGCCCGACGCGGTGCGCCGATGGGTGGAGACGCCAGGCTCGTTTCTGTTTGCCGAAGACGTACAGGCATGCTTCGGCCAGTTCAGCGAGATTTGCGGAACGGCACCGCGCAATTCGGGCATTCGCGGGCTTCCACCCGGGTTTGACCTCGGAAACGCAATGATCGAAGTGCTGAGTAAAAAGCAAATCAAGTTGAGTTCCGAACTGGACGAACAGGGGCTGCAGACGGCGGTAATCATGCGTTACCATCCTTTCGTCGTCAGTACGAATGAGGTGAGTATCTGTTCACCTTTCCCGCCGCATTTGCCCAATCTTGGTTGCTGCGGCGCGCATTTTGTTGGCCTCAACGCCAAGTCGTTACCATGGGAGTATGAAGGGCGGCCGGGAGTAGAGTATATCCGGGAGCATTGGGCCGCTCATTTGCCCGCCATTCAGCAGAAAATCAAAACTCGCTGAAGTATCGCCGGTGCGGCTCAAGTCAACCCAACTGCATCGGCAAGAAAGTCGATGAACGGGGCAGTAGTACGGAATGCCTCAAGCACGGACTTCATCAAACCCGGACCACAGACCTGCCGTTCGTCAAGCGGTGAACTGGTGGCAAAGTCCTTACGCTTAATGTCTTCGATAAGCGGATGCGTTGGATCGTAACCGGCGGGCGGACGTTTGAGTGACTCTCCCGCCATCCCGCACATGGAGCGAAAATCAGCGGCACGGGTGACGCGCTGCCATCGCTTGCCATCTGCCACTATGGCGTCGCGGATGTTCTTCAGCGCACCAGGCTCGGGCCGCCAGATCCCTGCTCCGACCATCGAGCGGCCGGGTTCGAGACGTAGATAATAGGCCGGCGTCGCTCCTTTCTTGCCTCTGGCATCCTGGAAGTGTGCGGCCACAAATGACTTGTAAGGACTTTTGTCGCGCGAGAAGCGGATATCCCGATAAATCCGCATCATCGAGCCGCCCACTGGCCGGGGGTCGGCGATTATGTGCGGGTTGATTTTCTTGAGCGGCACACCCAGGTCGCCGATAAAGCTGAGGAAGGGACCGCGAACTGCGCTCTCGTAACGCTCCTTATTGCGTTCAAACCAATCGCGCTGGTTGTGCTGCCGAAGCTCTTCGAGGAAACGGAACAAGTCAGGAGTAAAGTATATATGCTGTTCCATCGGCCTGGCCTCGCCCCGCAGAATATTCGAAATCCTAAGTGGGACAGGCTTTCGAGCCTGTCCCACTTTCATAAAAAGTGTAGCTCATTGCCTGGATTTCGATTCCGCATCCAGCTCATCGAGCAGCGCCTTGGCCTCTATGAGATCCCGCAAGTCGAAGCCTTCGGTGAACCATTGTAGATTTCGGCGACCGTCGTACGTGCCTCATCGCGCCGTCCGGTGTCGCGTAGCAGCCGCGCCAGGCTTACCGATGTGCGCAGCTCCCACCATTTGGCTTCCTGCGCCCGGGCGACATCCAATGCCGCGTGAAAGCAACTCTCGGCCTCGGGCAGCGCGGAGCGGCCGCGCATCAGCACTATTTCACCCTTGAGCCGCAGCATCTCTGCCTGTTCAGCCTTTTGACCGGAGCGCTCGATGTGAGCCAGGGCCGCATTCAACATCGAAAGCGCCTGTTCTGAATGGCCCAACCGCGCATAGCCATATGCCAGCAACGCATTCGCATATTGCTCGCGAGGAAACCCCCGCATACGGCGGAAGCTGGCAACGGCTTCTTGCATCTCCTCGACACCTGCCTCGATTTGTCCCACTTCTACGAGAGCCGAGCCGTGGTAGACTCGCCCAACAGCAAGAAACGTGGCGAAGCCATGTTGCTCGGCCAGCGCGATTCCTTCCTCCATATGGACCCGAACCGTCGCGGCCTCGCGTCGCCAGAGCATACAGACAGGTGCGGTCAGTGCGAAACAAATGCTGAACAGATGCTTGGAGTCGCGCGCGTCCTGTAGGGCTTCCTCGGCGAGCTTAACAGAGTCACCAATGCGGCCGAGGAGCTGAAATGCGTTGGCCAGGTTTACCTTAAATGAGGCTGTAAAGAGGAAGCGCTCCGGCGAAAAGGTGCGGTTCATTCGCTGCGCGTATGCCAAACCATCTTTCAACGTCGCCAATGCCCATGGCAGGTCGCCCCCGAAATCAGCGAGGAGCCCTTCATTCCAATGGATGTCCACCAGCAAGTCAGCATCTCGCGAAGGATCCGCCAGTTCGAGACAGCGGGCGGTCAGCTCAAGACCACGAGTACATTCGCCGCGCACCACGTAGAGTGAACTTAGACCAACGAGTCCCCGTAGCACTTGGTCTGTCTCTCCGATCTGTTCCCCGATGTCGCACATGCGCCTAATTGGGCGTTCGCGCTCGTTCGACCCGCCGCCGTATACGGAAAATGCCGCGGTGCTCTCGATGGCGCGCAGGGTCATTTCGGCGCGAAGCCGTTCGGTTCCAGGCGGCAACCTCTCCAGCAA
>JAMXLL010000267.1 GCA_024281015.1 Candidatus Binataceae bacterium | reverse complement strand
ATCCAAACGCCGCCCCCTTGAGGGTAAACTGCGATGGTAGCACTAGCGAGTGTAATGAACATTGTTACTCAGTAATTACTCTCCGAATGGTTAATCTATAACGGCGGGTACTTTTCACCTCATCATGGCGCCATTCGACATTGTCCATCATAGTCGGGCGCTTTATGACTAAACAATTAGGTCCAACAGGCGGACTCCCCTGACGTGGCTTGGAGGCACCGCATACGCCGCCAGGATATATTCCGGATTAGAACTGCTCCGGGAGGCGACATACCCCGCCGAGTTGCCGCCGCAAGCGGTTGGTCAATGAAGAGCTTCACGTCTGAAGATTTCTTGAGCGAGCTCATTATTTTCGCCGCATATTGCTCGCGGCATTGGGGAGGGCCTCCTTGTGCGCCTGCTGATGACAAAAGGCGCGCACGTGACAAACATGCGCACCGCGACGACGAGTATTTGACCACGTCGGCGGGAATTGTGGTAACAACAATTGACACAAGCAAACCAATCTGGAGGGACGACGATGCCGACCGACCTCGAAGCGCGGGTCAAAGAACTTGAAGCCAAGGTGCAGGAACTGACCGACCGCGAAGCGATTCGCGATCTTCGCTATCGCTACCACGAGTATGTCAACGAAGGAAAATTTGCGCAGATCCCTGCCCTGTTCACCGAAGATGGCGAACTCGACTTTTCCCATCTCGGCAAAGCCAAAGGTCCCGAGGAGCTTAAGCGGTTCTTCGGCGCCTTAAATGAACCACGCCCGGAAGCAGGTAACCGCCCGCGTATCACCTGGGTCAAACAGTTTATTCACAACCATATCGTTCATATCCGTGGCGATAGCGGCGACGGGTTTGCCTACCTGGAAGCCAAGCCGATCTTCAATGGTGAGGCCTTTCTGGTGGCGGCCCGCTACGACGACGAATACATCAAGCGCAACGGCGAGTGGAAATTCAAGAAGATGTCGCTGGTACCCTATTTCATGGTTCCATTTAAGGAGGGCTGGGCCCAGGAAGACCGCATCAAGATGCGCACGCACTGACAGCATGGCAAGCCATCGGCGCAGGCATTTATGGCTGCGCCGGTCAGCGTCTTTTGCCGAAAGCACCATCTGAACCACCCTCAAGCGATCTGACCTCGATAATGCGCTGGAACCCTTGAAGGAGATCCGCAACGGATAATCAAGTGGCTAATTGTCCTCACTTTTCACTTTCTCTGCTGTGCAACTCAGTAGTTCGTATCGATGTGGAGCAGGAACGGCGACCGTGAGGATAATCAACGGCCGGACAGCCTCAGAGAGAGGACGCTAATGGTCAAACTAATAATCTGTGCGTCTCGCAGATCTGACATCAGTCGCGCGGAATTCGACTCCTACTGGCGCGAAAAGCACGGCCCGCTCGTTAAGAGCGTAGCCGAGTTTGCTCGCCACGTCCGCAAGTATGTCCAATGTCATCTGGTGGAGGGCTCGCCACCCTTCGGTATCGCTGGCGAATATGACGGTGTCGCGGAACTTTGGTTTGACAGTGTAGATGAGGCTGCGCAGGCGTTCAGCGAGCCGAAATATCTGGAGATAATTCGCCCCGATGAACTGAAGTTCGCTGATCCGGGCAAATGTATTTCCTTTATGACAGAGGAACTTGAAGTGATCTGACAGCAGCTGGCGTGCGAGGCATCAGGAGTTTCTCCCGGGTCCCTCGCGCGTACCGCTAACGTAGTGTGGTGAATCTGAAATTCGCACAACAAACCATCCCTTTTAGAGCCGTAACGATCTGTCATTCCCGCGCGTCTGTTTTTGTCTGGCGCGCGTGGAATCCCGAAAAAGGCGAGAACGCAGAAGCTTTCGCGGCAGCCGCGCGCGCGGGTGACAAACCAAGATATACCTCGCTCAATCTTTATGCAGCGAACTTCAAACTCGGGACAATAGGTCCCGGCGCAATAAACGCGATATAAGCGGTAACCTTGTTAACAATTCGATGCATCGAATCAGCCGGGTTGTGAGTTTGACTTCTATTATTTGAACTCACTACATTCCGCGCACGTCACTCAAAATGGCAAAGAAGGAGTCGCGCATGCCCACCGGAATTCCGGTCCCGAGTTTTCAGCCGAAAGGATTTGGAGGTTTCAAAGACGTCTCCATACAGCGAAGCCACTCAGGGCGAGTCGGTCTGATCACCTGGAATCCTCCAAAACGCTTGAACCCTCTTACGGTCGCACTGACCGACGAACTCGTGGCCGCGGTCGAAGAAGTAAAAGGCGATGAAAAGCTTCACATCGTTGTGTTTCGCGGCGCCGGTGGCTTCTTCTGCTGTGGCGACGACTTGATCGAAATGCATGAGGGGTCTTGGGGCAATCCAAATCAAGTGATGCGCCGCATTCGCTATTACCAGCAGTTCGCGCAGCAGATCGAAGAACTCGACAAAACAACAATTGCATTGATTGAAGGATTCGCGCTGGGCGGCGGCCTGGAAACTGCCATGGCATGTGACTTTGTGCTCGCCGCGGAGTCCGCCCAATGGGGAATGCCTGAAGTCGATAATGCTATGACCCCGGGATGGGGCGGCACTACCCGAATGATTCGTTATATTGGCCGCCGCCGGACCAAGGAAGTGAACATGATCGGGGCTCTGCGATCAGCGAAGACAGCAGTCGAGTGGGGCCTCTTCAATCGAGCAGTACCGGACGGCCAACTGGAGCAAGAGCTTCAAAAACTGATCGAGGTTCTGCTCTCAAAAAATCAGCAAACTCTCCGCCAGCTCAAGTTCGTCATCAACAAAAACGCCGACGCGGATATGACAACTGCTCTGGCGTTTGAAGCGATGAACGAAGTGATAACCTCGGCGGTCAACTGGGATCCGTTGACGCCGCGTATACCTGATGCCGAGCCGGGAAAGGGACTCGAGGCGTTCGCCAAAAAGAACGAATTGTGGAATCGCCGGCGAGAGCTCGCGAGGAAATTCTGGGCCGACTGAAGCACATTCCGAAGATTTGAAAATGATTAGAAGCTGCTCAGTTCATCCTGCGCAGCTTCTAACTGGGGTGTCTGCATCATTACAAGCGTTAAGAAACCGGTACCGGCCGCCTCGCAAGGCTCGGCAGTCTGTCCGAGATCCGTATCCCCCCGTAAGATTCGGGACATGCTCTGCCTCGCGTTCGCTGCGCGCGACCGGGATGACAGAAAAGCTGCACGCGTTCGTTGTTTGTCACCCCCAGCGAGCCACGCAGAGCCTGCTCCGAGCCTTACCGAGGGAAGAGGGCAACGCGAAGCGATTCTTGGCTGCAGCCAACGATTTTTCAGGGGGTGGCGATAGACAACCGGCCACGGTCCTATGGGCGCAATAGCGCCGACGGGAAACGCGTCTAGCTGGCGCCCGATCTCACAAGTTTCGCCGAGGGCATCTCTGGGTTTTGATTCGGCATTCGGGCCGGGGCACGCTCATCAGGAACGTTGCAAAGGCGTCTCTGCCTGATCAGGTCGAACCTGCCGCACCCGATCAGCGTTGTCCGACGCCGATTTGGCCCGCTCGAGCAGGGCAGTGATTCTTCCGTGCTGGTCGTTCCAGTCAAAGCGCAAGTGCCTGAGATCGCTCTGCAGTCTTTGCCGGTCATCGCAATGAGGCGATTCCATTGAGGGATGGCATCGCGAATCAAACTCGTGCACGAATTCGTCCAACTTACCGGGTAACAGCACGGCCCAGCCGTTCCACATGCCATAAGGCCGTGCGGCACCCCACACGCGGGCTACGCTGCATGCTGCGCGGTAGTGAAGCAAAAGGGCATACGCCCGGTTCTGATCATCGAGGAGAACTTCGAGGCCCAGGCTCCGCCCAAGCACGCATTTTCGCGCCGCGTCCGGGACTCCCCTCGGCAAGCGTCGAAGCGGAGACATTCCCAAAACCACGCGGGCCTTGTTTACTAAATCCAGGATCTCTTGACTCAGAATTTGCTCCGGAGATGACATAGTGTTTATCGCTTCAGAAAAAAGGGCTTGCCCGCTGGCCTCTGTCCCACAATCAGTGCCGTAGATCTCATAATTTACTCAAAATCTGACAAGAACCCAAGAGAACACGTCAGGCGGCGTTGCGATTGCGAGTTCACGGGGAAACAACCGAGCCACGTCGCAAGCACGGAAGAGTAGCGAAACCAAACCAGTTCCTTGTTGCCGCTTTGCCGCCTGGGCAAACGGGCGGCGGCGTTTACTACCGGCAGGTTGCGATTGCACACCAGGGCGTTACATATTCTCGATAATCGCCTTACCAAATTCCGAGCACTTGAGCAGTTTGGCGCCACTCATCAGCCGCTCGAAATCATAAGTCACCGTTTTGTTGGCAATGGCTTTCTCCATTCCTCGGATGATC
>JAMXLL010000266.1 GCA_024281015.1 Candidatus Binataceae bacterium | reverse complement strand
GCAGACCATGCGAACTACGAGGTGACCAGCGAGAACGGTGAGATTGCCACCTATGACATCACAATCGTTGTCAAAGGACCGCCGGAACAAGGAAAGCCGAGCGAAACGGGGGCGCAGCCTTTGTGATGCGAGCTGTGGTTAAAGAGTTCGGATTTTGCTGTAGGACGACCTCAGCTCGCATGCCAGAGCACGATCGAGGGAGGGAATTAGGTGCGCCCCGCAAACGACTGATTGCGCAAGCAGCGCCGTTGGAGCGCCTCACATGTCTAGAATTCAAGGGCAGGGTCTTCACTCGACGCGCCCAGTAGAACGTTCTAACACTGTGACTGCGGAGTTCCAGCGGGCGTCCGCTCTGCATCGCCACGGGAATATTCCGGACGCCGAAGATCTATACGCGGAAATCCTCAGACGTGATCCTACCCACTTCGAGGCTCTGTATTCGCTCGGCGTAGCCGCATTGCAGACCGGCCGAGTACAGCGGTCGGTGGAAATCATCTCCCGGGCAATTGCGCTGAATGGAAATATTGCCGCTGCACACATCAATTTTGGCTATGCATTGAATATAATGGGGCAATCCGAGAACGCGATCGCCAGCTATGAAAGGGCCATTGCACTCAACCCCGATTATGCAGAGGCCTACAACAACCGAGGGAGTGCTCTATTCGCGTTGAAGCGTCACGACGAGGCGATCGCAAGCTTTAGCAAGGCCGTGTTACTGAAGCCGGACTATGTGGCGGCCTACAATAATCTCGGGAATGCATTCAGGGAACTCAAGTCCTATGAGCAAGCGCTGGAAAACTTTGAAACGGCTATCGCGCTAATGCCCAAGTATGCGGAAGCCTATAACAATCGAGGAAACGCCTTGAGCGACCTCGAGCGTTATGAGCACGCGCTTGCGAGCTATGACAAGGCCGTGGCTTTAAATTCCACCCTTGTAAAGGTGTACAACAATCGCGCAGCTGCGCTGGCCAACCTGAAGCGTCACGCAGAGGCGCTCGCCAATTACGATACAGCTGTCAAACTAAACTCTGGTTATGCGGAGGCGTATCACAACCGTGGAAACCTTCTCAGCGAGCTCAAACAGCATCATGAGGCGCTCGCTAGCTATAATAAGGCGTTAAAACTCAAGCCAGACTCTGCCGAGGCGTACGCGAATCGCGCAAAAGTTCTGAACAAACTGAAGCGCTACGAGGACGCCCTCGTGAGCTGTAGTAGGGCTATCGCTTTAACCCCAGCGATTGCGGGCATTCATGTCCTTCGCGGGATTGTACTGTGCAAGCTTCAGCTCAATGAGGAGGCGCTCGCGAGCTATAATCGGGCCATTGCACTGGAACCCGATCATGCGGAAGCCTATTGTGATCGGGGAATTGTTTTGAATGATCTCGGTTTGCCGCAAGAGGCGCTCGCGAGCTATGACAGGGCAATCACACTGAGCCCGGCCTATGCTGAGGCATACAGCGCTCGCGGAATAGTTTTGAACAACTTCAAACGCCAAGAAGAGGCCCTGGCAAGCTATGATAGGGCCATCTCGGTGAAGCAGCACTATGCGGACGCGCTTATGAATCGTGCGCTCTGCCGCCTGCTCGTCGGCCGATACCCCGAAGGGTTTGCAGATTTTGAGTGGCGATGGGAGACTTCCACGTTTTCTGCCCAACGCCCCAAATTCCCAACTTTGCAAACCACCAATGTCGGCAACAATCGCGTTCTGGTGTTCAGCGAACAAGGTCTGGGCGACATCATCCAATTTGTCCGGTACTTACCGCTTCTGGCAAGAACTGGATGCGAGCTGACCTTTCTCACGCGTCCGAAGCTCATGCGACTTTTGCAGCCGTTAACAAGCGGCTTTGAGGTTGTTGGCTCGCTCACCAACCAGCGCCAATTCGACTTCCAGTGCGCCTTGATGAGTTTGCCTCATCTATTCGGCTCTGATGTTGAATCGATACCGAATTCCATACCCTACCTTAGAGCAGAGCCCGAAATGATCACGCGTTGGCGACATCGGATCGGCGAGGGAGGATTCAAAATTGGAATCGCTTGGCAGGGCAACCCGCAAGGCAAAATCGATCAAGGACGTTCCATTCCATTGGTGCATTACCTTGCGCTCGCTCGGATAGAAGGCGTTCGCTTGATTAGTTTACAAAAAGGTTTTGGCGCGGAACAGATCAACGAACTCCAGAATCAGGCGGCGGTCGAGAGTTTGGGCGACGACTTCGACAGTGGACCTGACGCCTTCATAGATACCGCCGCCGTTATGAGTGTTGTTGATCTTGTCATCACCTCGGATACCGCAATCGCACACTTAGCAGGGGCACTCGCTTGCCCGACGTGGGTCCCCCTGAAATACGTACCGGCTTGGCAATGGATGCTCGATCGAGAAGATAACCCATGGTACCCGACACTGCGGCTGTTCCGGCAAACGCGGCCCGACGACTGGTCCTCAGTTTTTGCGAACATCGCTGATGAATTGAAAGCCATTCTAATCAGGTTCGACGGCGACAAGCGGCGCAGCGCATAATTCTGCATATCTAAGGTCTAAAAACTGGGATTAAATTAGAGGGCCAGCATAACCACCAACCCGTCGCGAATGTCTTCTCGTCCCTCTGGGTACCTCCGGCATCCGCGCCAAGACCTGGTTCCAAAGATTTGCAACTTGGCGCGAAGCGGTTGCACGGCTTGCAAAGTTAGAACGAAGTAAGGGAGTTTCTATGAAATGATAAGACGCGAACGATGCCGCATATATGATAAGCAGGGAAAACCCACCGATCCCAAACGGGACTGCAACCAAGATCAATGGCAAGTGCCATAGATAGAGCGAATAGGACGCATCACCCACGAGCAAAAGGCTTGGCGGTGCAGAAGAATTCTGCCCCTCACTACTCACTGCGGCATACAGGCAGAGGGTGCTGCCCACTCCGAAGGTGAGCAACTTTGTCATCGGATCTACAACCGGAGCGGTGTAAAGCAGCCATGCGTCACCCGCCGCAAACAGGCTAAATCCTGCCAAAAGGGCGGGAGCGCGGTGGTTCACAATCTCACGATCGGTGAGCCAGGCCACGAAGCACCCAAGCCCGAACTCAAGTACGAGCAGATTGGAGAGGGGGCCACCCGCCGGCCCAAAAACAAGCGTCGATGTCGTTTGCAAGCCTAACCAGGCCGCAACAAGTCGATAGAAGTAACGACGTGGCGCCACCACCAGGATCACGGCGACTACGGTGTAAAAATAAAGCTCGAAAACGAGTGTCCATGCTTGTGGTACGAAGCGATTTTCCGTTGTTAATAGAAATACATATTCAATGGCGGGGCGCCATCCCATCCAAGGCGCCGCAGTTTGCACGCCCATATAGTTGATGCCTAACGAGAAGGCGAGGACGATCCAGTAAAGTGGAAAAATGCGCCAATAACGCCGCCACAAAAATCGGATGGCGTTTTCTTCAGTGCGCTTTGCAACCTGACAGATAATGAAACCTGAGAGGACAAAGAAAATGTCGACCCCAGAATAGCCCAGCGTGGCGACAGCGTTTGGGACAGCTATAAGTCCATTACCTGCGGCGTGACCAACCACCACCACAGAGGCTGCGACCGCGCGCAGCACTTGAACATTTTGATAACGCATCCCCAGCCCGCCCCTGAGGTGGCAGTATCTCCACGAACATGGCGTAAACGTGATGGGCCGAAGAGGCCAATTCTAAACGTTCTATATTTCGAGGCGATGGGGCCGTTCGCAGGTCAAATTTCGCTAATTCCAGCACCACCCGTGTCAACTGAACTTTGGGGATCGGATCACCGCTCGCGCATAGCGCCACGCATGCGATCCTTTAGCGGACGTACCAGATAGTCCAGGATCGTTCGCTCGCCTGTGGCCATGACGACCTCGGCCGGCATACCGGGGGTCAGACGTTCAAGCACCTCATCGGGAATATCCTCCGCGACGACTTGAGCTAGAAAGTACGGCTGTTTGGTCGCTTCGTCCACGAGGCGATCACGTGAAACTGTGGAGACATGCCCGGTAATTAAGGGAAGGACTTTCGACCGAAACGCTGAAAATCTAACCTCTGCCGACATTCCCTTTGAAAGACGTTCAGTTTCCGCAGGTGACACGCGGGCTTGAACAATCAGGGCGTCGTGATCGGGGACCACTTCGGCCAATGTTTCTCCCGGCTTGATGACTCCACCCGCAGTAAAGATGCGTAAATTCTGTAAGGTGCCCGTAACAGGCGAGGTAACGTCGACTCGGTCCAATACATCAGAGGCGACCCGCAACTTTTCACGAAGATCGGCTATCTTGCTCCGAACGTCGAGTATCTGTGCGGCAATATCCTCTTGGAACTTCTGTCGGGTTTGACGAATCTGCAGAGTGGCCTCGCCAATGCCCGTTTCTGCTTTTGCCTGATCTGCGGTCGAACGACCAATGACACCTTCCAATCGCGATTTTTCCCGCTCCAAGGCCAAGATCCGACTCTTTTGAACCAGTTGCCTGTCAAGCAAGGAATTTAAATCCCTCAGCTCCTCATTGATAAACTTCAACTGGTTTTCAGTGGCCCCGCGCTCCACTTTCAAGCCGTCGATCTCGGTGTTGTATTGTTTGACCTTGTTCTCTAGCAAGTCGATCTGGCCGGACAATGACGCTCGGCGCTCTTCGAATTGCTTTGTCTGATCTGAAACAGCCATCGCGACGTTTGGGTCATGTCGCCGACTCAACAGCGTCTCCGGGAAGCTAACTTCATTTGCGCCATCACGCTCTGCAATCAATCGCGCTTCCTGGGCGAGGGCAAAATCGAGTTGATTGCGCTGCACATCGAACCCCGCCTTCGCATTGGTCGGCGAAATTTTGAACAGTACTTGTCCTTTTTCGACGTGCTGACCCTCGCGGACCAAAATGTCCTGAACCAGCCCTCCTTCCAAGTGCTGAACGGCTTTTTTACTACCCTCGTCGGTCACTACCCCTTCGGCAACGATAGCGCTATCGATTTTTGCTACCGCGGACCAGCCGCCGAGCACGAAGAAAGTGAGCACGATCAGTCCATAACCAAGTGCAGCCGGTCGACGCCAATCGGGGATGTGAGCGTCATTGTCGGGTCCCCCGCTGACGTTGTCGATGGCACGCGTGTGAGCTTTTGCGACGTTCTGGGTGATCAATTGTTCCATGCTGGATACTTTCTACTAACGCGCGGCGGCGGTCGCTGGCACCGGGGCAAGGCGCGAGCCAAGGAGTTTCGAGAGCACCTGTTCCCTCGTTCCGAAGCCCTGGACCTGTCCGTTGGCCATTACTAAGATCTTGTCGACAATTCCAAGAATGTTCGTCTTGTGAGTAATTAGCAGAAGCGTGCAACCCTGCTGCCGCAGCTCTTGAACTGCTGTAAGAAGCGCCGCCTCGCCGTCGGTATCCAGACTTGCGTTCGGTTCATCCAACACAATAAAGGTCGGCTTTCCATACACTGCGCGCGCCAATGCAATGCGTTGGCGCTGGCCCCCCGAAAGGGAGTGGCCACCGTCGCCGATTTGCGTGTTGTATCCATGCGGTAGCAGTTGGATCATCTCGTGCACGCCCGCCATCTTGGCCGCCGCGATGATCTTATCTTCGTCCATTGCGCCAAATCGAGAAATGTTCTCGGCAATCGAGCCCGAGAACAGCTCAACGTCCTGGGGCAAGTAACCGATGTGTTGACCGAGTTCATCAGCATCCCAATGAGACAGATCAGATCCGTCAATGCGGACTTTCCCAACGACCGCGGGCCAGACACCGACGAGAACGCGCGCCAAACTCGATTTGCCCGCGGCGCTAGGGCCGACCACCCCTAGAATTTCACCGGATTGGAGGCCGAAGGAGATACCACGCAGGACGGCGTCTTTGGACCCGGGAGGCGCTGCAATCACATTCTCCACGGAAATGGTCCCTTTCGGTGCGGGCAGCGACATTTTCCGCGGCTCTTCCGGTACCAGACCGAGTAGTGTTCGGATGCGACCATAGGCTGCGCGAGCAGCGACAAAGAGCTTCCACTGGCTAACCGCGATCTCGACGGGAGCCAGCGCTCGCCCCATGATGATCGAACCGGCAATCATCGCACCGGGCGTCGACTCGCGCTCGATGGACAGGTACGCTCCGATACCCAGGATCGACACTTGCAGAAAAGCGCGGATGAACTTACTCGCAGCCACCAAATAACCTGCTCGGTCACTCGCGACGGACTGCAGGTGTAACCCTTCGTTCTGTCTCGTCAGCCAACGTTCGCGCAGCCCTCCGGCCATCCCCATCGCCCGCAAAACCTCAGCATTTCGCAAGGTGGCCGACGCGTACGAAGCTGCCACGACCGAGTTGGTTGATGCCCGTGTCAGTTGTTTTCGAGTTGTCAATTCGTTGGCAAGCGCGAAGCCAAAGATCAAAATGGCGCCGATCGCCGCCACATAACCATACCAAGGGTGCAGGATGAAGCAGCCGGCGACGAATATCGGCACCCACGGCGCGTCACAGAAAGCGATGAATCCGGACCCAGTAAGAAATTCCCTAAGCGTATCGAGGTCGCGCAGGACTTGGCCGTGCCCGGCGTTGGGCTGCAAAAGCGTTCCGCGCAGAGCAGCGTTAAACAACGGAGCGCGGGCGCGATTGGCAAACAGCAAACCCAAACGCACCAAAACGGCCGATCGCAACTTTTCCAGGAGAGCAAAGACGATAAGGAGGAAACCAGCTATGCCTGTCAAAACAACCAGAGTCGTAACATTGCGGCTGGTAATCACTCGATCGTAAATCTGCAGCATGTACATTGGCCCGACAAAGGCCAATAGGTTTATAAAAAAACTGAATACGATCACGGCTACGAAACCCGGGCGAGTCCCCCGTAACGCCTCTGCAAGCAAGTTAGTTTTTCTGTTCATCCCGTTTCCTTTTGGCTTCTCGTCCAGCCAAGATTAGCTCACGCGGCCGGGGCTGATCAGCAATGACGCTTCAACTTACCGAGCGTCAAACCCAAGAGTACAGCCCCAGTGTCCGGTTCGCTTAAGATGTTGTCGTACTGCCCCCGCCCATCCCCGCCTGGATCAGATGGGGGATGATGCCCACGATAGTGAGGGTCGAGCCATCCCCCATTTTCCAACTCTGCATTCCAAAGTTGCTATTCCAGATATCGGTCGTGTTCGTATCGACTACAACGAAGTTCGTTCCGACCACGTCTATTTGGATGTGAGGTGTTTGTTGAATAAAGCTGGATACAAGAGCGACCGTTTGAGGGTCAAGTGTATTTCCTGCGACAACTGCAAATGCAGCAGGCAGCTTCGGGGATCCGTCTACTGTATCGGCAACGTTTGTTGTCGGCGCATCGACTGTAGTTGACTGGGTTGTGTCGGAATTGGCGGGATGCTCCGAATTGAGGCTCTGGATCATGTTGGGTTGATAGCCGACGTGTGACATTGCCTGCTGGATGGCACCATCGATCGAAACGTTCTGGGTCGTGAGCAGGATCGGTGTTACAGGTCCGCTCGCCGCAAATTCCGACACCAGCGTCTTATAAGCGTCACTGGAAGCGGAAAACATCGAAGCAGACCCGGAGTTCGTCGTACCCGAGCTTACGGAACCCGAGCCACCATCGCTCGATGGGCCACCGCTCACTGGCATCACATGCGATGGCGTCGGGTCAACCAAAGTTGGCGCCGTCCCTGCAAAATTGTTGAGCTCAGATACCGGCGCGGCGAGCGTTTGTGTGGCGTCAGCGGCATTCAAAGAAACAATGTCATAATATTTAGCGGCATCTGAAGTTGTTGCTGGCGCAAGGATTGCCTCGATGTTTACGAAAGACGTTTGTCCCACCAGGGACTGGACATGGATTTGTGGCGCTTCAAACTTTTCGCTGGCGCTCGTGGACGCTAAGTTAACGTCGGAAGCGGATACGTCGCTCATAAATTTATGAACGGCGTTGACGAATGCATTGTCCAGCTCAATATGCTCGTTCGCCACCAAGCTGGAATGCTTGCTTGTTGCAGCATCCGAGACGTGATTTCCGAAAAGAGCGTCATCGTGATCCTGGACAAGCCGGAAAGTCGAATCGAGCTGGTTTTCGACCCAGCTTACTGCAACGGCTACTGCGGAAAGCATTGCAAAGTCATTGAGCGAAAATAACCGAACCGCGTCTTTATGTTCCGCACCCTTGTAATCGTGCAAATCCTTTTCCGACGAGATGATGAACGAAGTAGCTACCAATGCCACCAGAAGCGCCGCTGGATGGATAAAAACTTTTTGGCCCTTTTCTGAATTGCGCGGCAGCATCAGCGGATGCGCGGTCATCAACTCGCGAATCAGGGTTCGGAAGTCGCGTCCGCGCGCAACTCCCGAGAATGCGCTTGACACAATTATGTACTGACCTCCCAGCCGCGCAAAGTGGGCAATGATCTCGCCGGTGTCCTCTCGGCAAAACACGAACCAAGGATCGCCCTCGTCGGACATGCCGCGGTCTGTCACCACTGGCATGTTGCTTTGTAACAAAGCGGCTTCTACCCGGTAAAACTCGGACAGCTCCTCTTGCGTCCAGTCATTAGAGTTCGTCTTGACGCGAAAGAACGAGAGAATTGTCGCGCTCATACAAGGCCCCGGCTAGGCGGTCAGGATATTCTCAGCACGTGACGTGCTCAAGCACGCGCAGGGTCCAGATCATCGCTCTCGAAGAGTATTCTGTACGTTACGGGGTCATAATAGCGCAAGAGCGTGCGCACCAAAATTTTCGGCTGTATCCTTAATGCTTCGGCCCATGCCACGTAGCGGTCCGGAGGAATGCGCCCGCGTCCTGCTTCAATCTGAGAGATAAAGGTATAATAGTCCGCCCCGACGCGCTCGGCCATCGCCCGCTGCGAGAGGCCTTGCTTCTCCCGCAGCTCCTTCAGCCAACGACCAGCCTCACGGCGAAGCTCTGCAACCTCATCTGAGGAGAGCTTCTGGGGGTTCGAATACATTGTCCCGTTTCCTTCCGTACAGTAAACATAACACTACTCGGAACCCATTGCAATTCGCGCTACCTCGGATTCTTCCTCAATTTACGCGGGTGATGCTCGCTGACGGATGAGCTCGTGGTGAGCCTGGAAGAAATATTGTCCGAAGCTCGAGAAAGGTGGTCCGACCCACCTGATCGATCAACCCCGTTCCTGGAGTTGCCGGCGATGATGACGGCTTTTCGTTGAGAATCGTGGCATGTAGTGGCCGCGGTGGGGGGTCTGGCCCAGCCGCTCGCACAGATCCAGTAGCCCGCCTCTGCTTGGCGCCGCAGCAAGTTCGGGATACGCCCCCTTCACGGCGCTTCAAGGTGGCAAAAACAGATGAGAGCAAAAGCTCGCTTCCTGTCCGGAGTGTTTCTGATTTGCATGTCTGGATTGATGATGCAGATCATCCAGACCAGAATCATGTCAGTTATTGCTTATTATTACCTTGCTTTTTTCGCTATCGGTATGGCGATGTTTGGTATGACGGCAGGTTCACTATACGCATATTTTCGTTTCTCGTTCCTGTCAGCAGACCGGCTACTAGAACATCTGACGTGGACATGCTCTGCGTTTGCCGTCGCGGTGGTCGCTTCGACCCTATTGACAATCACTACAGTCGTTACGGGCTACACCAACGAAACCAACATTCTGATGAATGCTCTGGAATGGGGCAAGCTGGTGCTTGTTCTCGCGAGCCCCTATTTTTTTGCAGGGACTATCGTTTCGCTTGCGTTGACCCGGAGCCGGTGGCCGGTGTCGCTGGTTTACGCTGTTGACTTGGCAGGGGCAGCAACTGGCTGCCTCGTCGTCCTCATGGTTCTAAGTCTGATCGACCCCGTATCAGCGTTGTTTCTTGTCGCCGCTCTCGGCGCATTGGCTGGATTGTTTTTTGCACCAGGACGAAACGCAGATAAGCAAATCGGCCCCCCGTTCGGCGCGATTTTGCTCGGCCGCCCAGGAATTCTTGTTGTCATCTTTGCCTTCCTGGCGCTCGGAAACGCTATTATTCAGCCGTCGGGTTTCA
>JAMXLL010000265.1 GCA_024281015.1 Candidatus Binataceae bacterium | reverse complement strand
TCTCGCATCTGCTGAGTCTCATCCCCTACCACAAGATCGAACAGGAAAAGGTCAAACTTCCTGACCGCCAAAAGCCACACGGCTATACTGAACCCAAGAATCGCCGCTACAACTTCGTCCCGGAAGTAGCTTGAGGGAGAGTCGCGTGTGGCGCCGCGCCTTCAACTCCGGGGCGATTCTAATACTTTTCGATGCCTACCTGGTGAGTGACAGGCCGAGGCCCTGGCGGTCTTCCTTAGAAGCTTCAACTTTCTCTTCTTCATCGACGAAAGAACGGGCGATAGTGGCGTTCAGGCGCAGGAGTTGGTGTTCCACGGCTGGACGCCGCTCCTCGGGCAAAGTTGAAATCAGATCACCCATGAGGGCTCTCATACGGCGCATGACCTGCAGGCTGGTTGCGCCGCATGCGCGGATCTCATCGAATGCCAGCCTTAGAAAATCCTCCCAGGAAGGGTGAGGAACCACCAGTCGCAGGTTTCCATGACTATCTCGCATGGCGCCGATCTCCAAGCGACGCTGGCCTAATCTTGTGAGCAGGTCCTGAATTTGGTCGAGTGCCTGAACCGCGGTAGTCGGATCGTTAACCGCGGGTGACAGCGCTTTTATCGCGATGTCCACGAGTAGTCGAATCGCATACTTCGGATCCTGCTCAAAGCTCCGCTCCGGGCCCGTTTGAAAGGCCTTCGTCCATTTCTCATCGTTGACCTGATTATTCCCGCCAAACACGCGCATCAGCGAAGTCCCTGAAGTCAGCGTGTCGCCAACCGAGGACAAAACTTCGACACTTCCCCCTGTGCGCTCGGACAACGTTAGCAATGCAGGCATGTCAATAGCCTGCAGCGTCTGCGGTTCGCCTGAATACACGATCGTTCGGGGAGCATCTGATCCAGCTAACTCTTCCCGCCGGACGATGCTGGGACGTGTATCGAGCGGCGGATATATTCGTTGAATTGCGCGCCGTCCGAGATCTCCGGTGAACGCGAGCATCCGGTTGACTTGCAGTAGCCCGATCCGCTGTATAAGGGCAACAAACATGGCTACACTCGCGAGCGTCAGCAGTATCACCAGCCATCCACTGATGAACGGTACTTTGCCTGAGCCGCTGCGATCCACCCATGCGATGGCTCCTATTGCATAGAGGAAAGTGGCGGTAAAAATTCCGATCGAATGCCAGATGACCGGATCGCGCGAGACCCACAATACCAGCCGTGGTGAATACGCCACGGCGCTGAACTGCACCATCACAAACGCCAGTGAAAATACAATGCCGGTCATCGCAAGCATCCCGGATGTGATTGAAGAAAAAAGCGAGAGCGCAACCGGAACACTGATTTCCGAAGCCAATTCGGGCACCAGTCTGTGTTCGATGCGTGGGAGAAACAGACCGGCCGCAAATGCTGTGATAGCGTACACAAGAGGTATAGCCCATTCCGCGCGCGACCGGCGAAGCAGCATGATCAATTGACCTTTCTGTCTCTTTTCACCGCAAAAGAGCGGTCTTACCAAATTCTTCCTAACTGCGGGAAGCCGACTGTCATCCCGAAGTTGATTGTTGTCTGAGGTGTTACTCGTGCAAATTGCCGATATACAGTCCACTGGCCGGTAACAAACATACTCATTGGCGGCAGTCCCGGCCGTACCAATGTTCGGCCGAGTCCAGCGCTCAATGGTAATACCGTCGGTGAATGATGATGCCAGCCGATTGTCCAGTTTGCCTCTGCCGATCGAAAGTACCATTTGCCCCAGAGATGCAGAGCCAGTACCGGTTGAAATATCAAGGTGTTCTGCGGAGGTCTAACGCGAGAGGTGTAGGCAAACGAAATGGGATTCTGTGCTACGAACCCAACCAGTAATCCCGGAATGCCTTTGTATATTGCTCCAACCGCGGGCCCTGCCTGCCAAGCCCCCTGACCGGCGCTTTTTGAGGTAGCAGTAGGAAAAATGAAAGTGGGTCCGATACCCAGTAGCAGCCCGGTCTTTTTTCTATCCGGCCAGGGTAAAACAGCAATATCAAACAATGGCAGGTCGCCGAACTCGGTTCGGCTTCCGCCCCTGGAACTTGGCACGGTGACCAGCGAAAAAGTCGGCCGGATTAATTGGAAGAAAGGCAGCAGCGTATGGGGCGGGATCCGCGGGATTATAGGTCTGGCCAGCAGTTGATTCGTTTCGACATGGGTGCCGTAAGTCGCCGGCGAGTAGCTGTCTCTTATGAGAAGCTGGGGCAGCGTAGTAAGCGGGTCGGTGAAATCTTGTTCAAGGGCTTCCTGCGCAGATAGGCGTGTCTGAGCCCTCCCGGTCCGGGCAACTATCCCGCTCGATAGCAATATGAGAACGATAGCAACGAGCCTGGCTGGGCATGGTAGCGAGCGGCATTTCAACGATTGGCTAAGCCCTTTCTCTCCTGACGGTCTGCGATCGAGCTCTACTAAAACTCGACCGTAACTGCTTCACCTTTCCGCGAGCGATTTATGAGTCACAACTTCCCGTGATTCAGAGCGATGAACCTGCCACGGCCAACGCTCCTCCAGCTCGACTAATATTGCCCAATTGACGAAGGTTCGTACCAGGACCAGCAAGCCCAAACCGAGTATATTTGTGATGGTAGGCTCGAGCGCCACCGTGCGGACAATGTCGCCGGCGACAAGCACATTGAGTCCCAAAAGCAGTGCTTTACCGAGAGTTTCTTTATACGAATTGTAAGCTTCATCGCTGGTTAAGGAGAAGAGAAACCGCCCGGTCCCAACCAGCACGCCCGCCACGATTATCCCGACTGCCAAAAGCTCGATAGCATGAGCAACAATCTCCATCCAGACGCGCACTATCTCGTTCATACGCCCTGCATCTACGCGTCACTCAGAGTTGCTGCCTATCGCAGAATCGTCTGGAAATCACTGATCCATCGCAGCTCAACCTGCCTTCGAGATCAACAAGCTTTTGCTGTTGATGCATTCCAATAGTTCATTCCAAGATTTGACGAACGCCTTAGCTCCTTCATCCTGGAGCTGAGATGCGAGGACATCGATGTCTATGCCCGTCTTCACGAATTCCTGCAGCACTTCCTCGGAGTCTCCACCATCGGGCGGCAGGATCGATCCGAGTCTGGTGTGCCGGGAGAGAGCCGTGAGCGTACTCTCGGGCATGGTGTTCACGGTGAATGGCGCCGCGAGTGCTTTGACGTACAAGATGTCAGAAGCGTTCGGATCTTTGGTCCCGGTGCTGGCCCATAACAGGCGCTGTGGCCGCGCGCCCAGGTTGTAAACGCGTTGCCAGCGCGGCGAGGTGAGCAGATTGCGTGCCGCTGCGTAGGTTCGCATAGCTATTGCGATACCGAGTCGGTTCCGAAGCTTTTCGGGTGCCTTGCTTGCCACTGCTGCGTCCCAGCGGCTGATGAACACTGAAGCTACGGACCCGACATCGGGTTTGAGTCCTGCTTCGATGCGGCGCTCAATGCCGCGCAAAAAGGCCTCGGCCGCGGCGATGTAATGCTCGCGCGAAAAGAGCAGGGTTACATTCACGGGAATGCCGGCAAAAATCGCCTCTTCGATGGCCGGCAGGCCTTGTTCGGTTCCGGGAATTTTAATCAGCAGATTGGGCCGCCCGGCGCGCGAAAAAAGATCTTTGGCCGCCGCCAGCGTGCTCGTCGGGTCGTAGGCGAGCAATGGCGAGACTTCCAACGACACATAACCGTCCACGCCGTTGGTTCGGTCGTAAATGGATCGAAACAAGTCTGCGGCCCTGATCAAGTCCTCAAGAGCCAGGTCGAAAAATAGCTCCTCGCCTGATTTGCCTTCGCCCAGCTTCGTGTTGATCGCAATGTCGTAGTCGCCACTCTTGCGAATGGCGTTGTCAAAAATCGTCGGGTTTGAAGTGAGTCCGGTGACCGATAATTCGTTGATATACCGATTTAGTTTACCGCTGGCCAGCAGGCTGCGGGTGATATTATCGAGCCACAGACTCTGACCAAGGTTGTAGAGCAGTTGGGTTGCTTTCATCGTGAATTTCCCTGGACGCCACCTGGCGATCCCAGCCTGGTTATCGTGACGGTTCTCCTGGCTCGCGAAGCCATTCCTCGTAACGCCGCCGTATTAAGCCGATTGCTTCATCCGCCGTGTCAACGCAATGAGGGATGTCGAGGTCCTCGATGTTCGCAAGGGCAAACTCTGGCCTTAAGAAATACTTGCGGCCCCATGCGACCAGGTCGGTCCACATTCCGCCGAGGAGAATCAGAGGAGTCTGGTGGATTTTGCGGACCTGCAGGAGTTGCCAGATCATCATCAGTTCCAGTACGGTGCCGATTCCCCCAGGCACGACGACGAAAGCCTCCGACATCAGAACAAAATGGTGCAGTCGCGAGAAAAATGTACGATGATCGTAGGCCTGGGCCACGAACGGATTTACGTTTTGCTCGAATGGCAGGTCGACTCGAATACCCATACTGCGTTGCTGAGCCTCCGGTCCCGCCAACGCGATACCTTCGTTGGCCGCCTCCATCAAACCCGGCCCTCCGCCTGTGATGATACCGCAACCCACAGTGCCAAGTTCTTTGGCGAGGCTGCGGACCGCGGCATAAACCCAATGATCGCGCGCAACCCGTGCTGAACCAAAAATAGTAACCCGGAATTCCAGCCTCTTCGTAGGCCGGAGCCGTGTCAGGTTATTAACGACTTCCCAGAGTCCTTGTACACACTGCGAGACGAGCTCGATAGCGTGCCGTTGATTGCCGAGCGTGACCGAGTCGCCTAATGCCTGGCCGGATTGAGCTTCATTTTCTCCCATCGATGCCCTCGCGTTCCCAGTGGTACCTGCTGGTAATGTCTATGCGTCCTTAATGGTCGAACAGTACGGGCATTCGATACTCGCACTGCCGTTGCAGTCTGGCATTTCCGCCGCGTTCCTGAATCGGACCTTGGTCGGATGGGGAGCAGACCTGCTTATCCGTTTCGCTCAAACGACGTTTACGCCCGAGCTCAGAGATCGATGCCGGTTCGGGACATCTGCTCGTGTTGGGGAACAGAAGGCACAGCAAACGGCAGGTTTATCGCACGGGCGATATGCGAACCCTACCCCGCGCCTCCGCAAAGTTTGAATTGGTGGGACGGACGCCCATACGATCGGCCTTAACCACCAACTCGGCCAATGAATCGGCTCTCATCTTCCGCATAACGTTGCCGCGATGTTGTTTGACCGTCTTCTCAGCGGCTCCAAGCTGAGCCGCCACCTGTTTGTTCAGCAAACCTGCCGAGACCAGCACGAATACCTCCCGCTCTCGAGGGGTTAGATCCTGATACTGACGGGACAATTGGCGGTATTCGGCCTCGGCGCGCTTCGCGTTTTCGGTGCGTTCGACCCCTGACGCGATAGCCTTCAGCAGCGTGCTGCCCTTGATCGGTTTTTCGAGGAAATCTATTGCGCCCGCTTTCATCGCGTTAACGCTGGCCGGGATGTCGCCCCGGCCGCTCACAAAGACAATCGAGAGGAAGGGAACTTTGCTCCGCAACAATTCCTGAAATCGGAGACCGGTTATGCCCGGCATCGACAGGTCGGTAACCACGCAAGAGACATCCTCGGGCACTGGGCTGGCGAGAAACTGTTCGGCGCAGGCAAACGCCTCGGCGGTATAGCCGCCTGCTTGGATTAAGCGGACAAGTGATTTACGGACCGATTCCTCGTCGTCAATTACAACCACGACGGGCGTGGACAGTGCGGACGAGGGGCGATCGGCCTTGGGTACGTCCCGCGCGGTCAGCTGTACAACTGCCATGGAACCCTCACGGATGTGCTTAGTTCGCTTGCATTAGGGTCGTTTAGCGCAAAATGCGCGCCACAGCTCAGCAAAGGAACAAAATGTTATATAGTGGGTGAGGGTGTCGCGGATTGCGCCAAATCAGCCATCCAAATGGTGCCTTTGGAGTCAGCGCCTCCCCGCCATGGAATTCCCCCTAAGGCGAGCATCTACACTGCGTCGCGGCTTGAGCCTGGCAGCCAGATTTTAAAGGTCATGCCGCGATGGTCATTGCGCGAAGCGGTAAGGCGTCCGCCATTGTCTTCGACGATGGATTTGGCGATCGCGAGGCCCATGCCCATGCCGTTGGTTTTGGTTGTAAAGAAGGCATCGAAGATCTTCGGCATTACCTCGGGGGAGATGCCTTTGCCTGAGTCGCGAACCAGTATGTCAACGCCGCCGTTTCTCAGCCCGGCTGACGCCGCCACGCACACCTCGCCCGGCCCATCCTCGATCTGTGCCACTGCGTCGAGTGCATTCAAGACCAGGTTGATGATCGCTTGCTGCAACTGGACTCGCTCGCCGACGATCGCGGGAACCGGCGCTTTCACATCTACGAGCAATGAAATGTTGCGGAACAGGGCATCGGCCCGAACGATTCGCCCTGTCTCACTCAAGAGTTCTTGGACGTCGATTTCTGACCTGGTGACTTCGTCTTTGCGAAACATCGCCCAGAGTCGACGGATAATCTGTCCAGCGCGTTCATCATCTTCGATTATGTCCGAGATGGCAGCCCGGACTTCGTTAAGGTCTGGATTCGCGGACGAAAGAATGCTCTGCACCGCTTCGGCATTATTCAGAATCGCGGAGAGTGGTTGGTTAAGTTCGTGGGCAATTGAAGCTGACAGTTGGCCCATGGTGGTGAGTCGCGAGATATGAGTTAGCTCATTGCGCAACTGGACGATTTGGGCCACTGCGCGCTTACGCTCCAGTCCGCACGCGAATACTTCGGCAATGGCTTGAAAGATGCGCACGCTTGCTGGAGACCACTTTCGCGGTCGCGAAAGCGATGCGAAGGAAATTGCGCCGACCGTAGACCCGCCGACCCTGATAGGCACCATTACGTTCGAGCGAGGTCCATAACGATGGAAGCTCTCACGATCAACGGCGGCTTCTTTCGGCAGCTCATCAGGGCTTGACATCACGACCGTTTCGCCCGCTAGCATTTTTTGCTTTGTCCAAGGCAGCAGGGCGCTGGTATTCATCGATTGGGGGAGCATGTGAGCCGGATTGCGGGCCCAGCAGTAGGTAAACCGGGCAAAACCGGTCGACGCGTTGATCTCGGTAATGGTGCTGCGGTCAAGTCCCAGGGTTGTCGCGATGCGCCTCAGCCAGAAATTGATCTCGGTATCGATATCCTCAACCGTTACCCGCACCAACGCCCGGGCGACCTCTGGGATGAGCCTCTCGAGATTGCCGACCTCTTCAGGGCTTTGCTCGCTCGGACGAATTCCTACGTCGGCTAACGCCGCCCTTTCCCCGCCGTTCTGTCCCATAGGAAACACCGATGCTAGCTTACACTCAATCGCTATGCAAAGTCGGCACGGGTGCGGCCTGCCGTTCTGATATGTCGCGGAGGAGGGCCTCGCTGCCGAAAACGGCCGCGAACACTAATGGGGTTTTTCGGGGTGGCCCAAGCCTTGGTAGATCGCAGCGAGCAATCTATCGCGCCTGAAAGGTTTCACGAGAATTGCCACCGCATTAATTTTCTGTGTCAGCATCTTGGTGGCCTGGTCAATGTGTCCGGTGATCAAAATCAGGGGCAATTGGCAACCGGACGCGGCGAGCGTTTTGTATAATGCCACGCCGGTCATCTCGGGAAGGCGCACATCAAATACCAAACAGGCGTTGTGGTGGGGGATATCAGCCTTCTGTAGATCGCTGGGACGTGTAAATGCCCGAACTTCCAAATCGCACGCTTCCATCAGCCTGCGCAGGGCGCGAAGTACTGACGGGTCGTCCTCGACCAGGATCACCACCGGTTTGTTTTCGGACAACTAGTCCTCCGCGCAGCATGTTGGCGCACGCGATGTAAGTTGACTTGGCGTCATTGTAGGCGTTGGGGGCAACAGTCTGATATCGGACCTTGGTCTTACACCAATTGCCTTCAGCTCACTTTCCGCCGACCGCATCGGACCAAAGTCGGATTTACTGGAGCGGCCGACCTTTACAATAGTGAGCTAGGTTTGAGGATGGCGTGATTAAGCTTCAGGTCGCGCTGATGGATGCGACGACGGCCACCCCGGGACTGCGGAGTGTTTCGTGGTTGTGCCGCAAGCTCGGCTTCTCAACCTGGCGCAGTCGATGGCTTTTGGCAGAGGCCGGACAAACAAGCGGGCGTTATGGCCATCAAGAACGCCAAGTCATTCAAATGGGGCAATGCATAGAACGCGATGGATTTCTGAGCCGAGCGGTTTCCGCAGCGCTTCCAGGAACTCAAAACGCAAAGTGCATCGAGGCAATAGGCTAAGTGAGACCCAACGTGCAAAGAGGAATGCAGATGGAATGCTCGGCCCGCGAAGGTTCTCGACGGCCAACCCTCCTCGG
>JAMXLL010000264.1 GCA_024281015.1 Candidatus Binataceae bacterium | reverse complement strand
CCCTCTGTCTGATCGAGGCAATGAAGATGATGAACGAGATAGAAGCGGAGATGGCTGGGCGCATCGTACGAATTCTTTGTGAAAATGCGCAGGCGGTGGAGTATGGTCAACCCTTGATGGTTATCGAGGTCGGGTAGGGCTGTGGAGTTGCGATTTGACTTATCGCCGAGTGGGCAACCGTCAATAGGGTAGGGGGTGCGGAGGAAGGTATAGCCATGTTTCAGAAACTGCTGGTCGCCAATCGCGGAACCATTGCCATTAGAATTATCCGCGCTTGTCACGAACTCGGCCTCAAAACTCTCGCGGTGTATTCGACCGCGGACAAAGATTCGCTGCATGTGCGGATGGCCGACGAGGCCGTCTGTGTAGGTCCCGCCGCAGCCGAGCAAAGTTACTTGAATATCCCCGCGATTGTCAGTGCAGCTCTCACCTACGGGGCTGACGCCGTCCATCCCGGCTACGGCTTCTTGTCGGAGAATGGGGATTTCGCCGAGGCCTGCCATCGCTCGGGTCTGGCGTTTGTGGGCCCCCGTGCGCGCCATATTCGTTTGATGGGAGACAAGCCGCGGGCGCGGCGCATCATGAAGCGTGCCGGCGTGCCGATATTGCCAGGCAGTGAAGGCACCGGGGTCAGCGAAGTGAAGGACGCCCAAGCCGATGCCAAGCGGCTCGGCTACCCGGTTTTGATCAAGGCAGCCGCGGGTGGCGGTGGCAAGGGCATGAGAATCGCTCGCGATTCAGTTGAGCTCGCCCGTCTGTTTCCCCTCGCACGCGCAGAAGGCGAAGCGGCGTTCGGCTGGCGGACCATGTACCTCTAGAAATTCCTGGACCGAGCGCGCCACGTCGAGTTTCAAATCGTGGCGGACAATCAGCGTCAGGTGACGCATTTGGGCGAGCGTGACTGCTCCATTCAGCGGCGCCATCAAAAGGTGCTGGAAGAAGCTCCGTGCCCGGTAATGACTAAGCGCCTGCGCGACAAGATGGGCAGGGCCGCAATGCGTGCGGCTCAGGTGGTGGGTTATTCGAACGTCGGCACTGTAGAATTTCTCCTGACCCCGGGCGGACAGTTTTATTTCATCGAGATGAACACCCGCATCCAGGTGGAGCACGGAGTAACCGAGATGGTAACGGGCATCGACCTGGTGAAGGAAAGCATCCGCCTCGCCTCGGGCGAGCGGCTAGGTTCCCCGCGTCGACAACTTGAGATAAATGGTGCTGCGATAGAATGCCGGGTGTATGCTGAGGATCCGCACACGCATTTACCGTCGCCCGGCATCGTTACCAATCATCATTCCCCCGGCGGCCTCGGAGTGCGGGTCGAGACGGCTCTATACGATGGCTATCGTGTCCCCGTGCATTATGACCCGTTGATAGCGAAGGTCATCGTTCATGCCGAGGATCGCGCCATGGCCATCCGGAGGGCCAAGGCGGCGTTGCGCGAATACCTGGTCGACGGGATCAAAACCAACATTCCACTACATCTCCAGATCCTCGATGATACCGATTTTGCCGCCGGTCAGTTTGGCACTGATTTCCTGGGCCGCTTTGAGCCCCGCCTCGAAGTAGTGTCCGGGCGCCGCGCCAAAGCGTCCTGACCAACTCGAGTGATCAATCCAATGTTCCGTTCTACTTTAGGCGTCATTTTGATGTTGCTGGCGGTGATTGCTGTTCCAGCAAGTAGCAGCAATGCACAGTCTTCTGACTCGTCTAGTTCGCTCGCCAATGGCGGGTTCTCTTCCGAACCAAACCAGGCGGCCGGTCAATTTGCCGCGCCTGCCGCCTCGAGTGGGCATGCGCAGCTCGAGGCAAATAACCCGGTTTTTGATTTCGGCAAGGTCTACAGTGGCACGGTCGTTAAGCACATCTTCCGCCTCAAGAACACCGGGTCCGCACCGTTGATTATCACCGCTGTGCGGACTTCGTGCGGATGTACCGCGGCACGACCGACCAGAAGTCAGCTCTTGCCCGGTGAAGAATCGGACATTTCAGTCAGCTTCGACACACACGCCGATCACGGTCCGGCGACGCGCACCATCACAGTCCTGAGCAATGATCCTGTCCACCAGGAGTTCCAACTCACGATGCGCGGAGATGTGAAGCTTCAAGTAAAGGCGACCCCCTCGCTGGTGATATTCAATCGAGTTAAGCGTGGCACGCAGCAATCGCAGCAAATTGCGCTGAGCGATGAAATGGCGGACCGCACGTTCGAAATAGGTCGGATCACAAATGCGAACCCGTACTTAAAAGTCGCATCACAGCCTGCTCCAGGTGCCAAGCCAGGCGCACTGCTCACTATCACGTTGCTCAAAACAGCACCAGCTGGCCCGATTACGGACGTGGTCAAGGTGAATACCAGCCGAGCGCCGGTTGAAATCCCGGTATCGGGCACGGTTCTGGGAGACATCAACGTCAACCCCCCGCAGGTGAGTTTCGGCATCGTGCCACATCATGCGAGTGCCCTCAGATTTGTTCGTTTGACGAATTCCGGCAACCATCCAGTGAAGGTCACAGGAATTTCCAGCAACAACACCAGCATCATCGCCGCGGTTGAACCGGTGACTGCGGGAAAAGAGTACAAGATTTCGGTGCAACTGGTGCCAAATTCTCCCGATGGAGTATTGCGCGGAATGCTGGCAATCAAGACCGATGACCCGCATCAGCAGGATGTGCAGGTGCCCTTTTACGGCATCGTTGGCTCTTTCAAGGGCTAGCAGGCCCGATGGAGCATGTCATTTATACATCTTCCAGAATTCTCTGTTCGACTGATGCGTTGACAATACGACCAGTTCGTTCGCTAGTCGCTTCGACGACTAGTATTTGTTGGACCAGGTCACTGAACCCTGGTGAATCTGCGCATACCACTACGCTTTTCAACCCGGCTGATCTTCAAGGAGTACGGATTGCGGAGTACCCGGGTACCCGGTCGTTAAACTGCGCTCACGCTCGATCATGGGAAGGCAGGACCGAAACCGTCCCGTGGTGCGCAATTCCAGTGCTTTCACGCTGAATACAAGTCGAACCCATTGTCGGAATAAACCGCGCTCTGCCTTTCACATGCGGCGCGAGCTTTGCTCCTGAGTCCTACACCGAGACATTGAAGGGGGGATTCAGATGAAGAATGTTGCGAAGCAAAATGCGACAAAGTGTCGGATGATTCCCTGGTTGTTTGCTGCAGGGCTGCTGGTGGTTGCGGGTAGTGGTGAGGCCTATTCGCAACAGGGAAAAGGTTCTACCTCCAAGTTCGTGATTTGTTCCGGTCAAACGTATGCGCTTTGTGCGGCCGCGAACTGCTTCGTAATGGATGGGGTGGGCTATTGCCAGTGCCAGATACAGTCGGGCGATAGCATCAGCCTGTCTTATAATTACGGGACGGACCAGAACGTCTGTTCGCTGAATGCCGCTGGTGCCGAAAACGGATACATGGTCAGCACCTTTAGTGTGCCAGATTCGATCGTCGCACCCGATGGCGACCAGGCCCTTTACACCTGTCCGGCCACCACTTCCAATGGTGCGTATGCGCAATGTGACGGGGGCTTATGCTTCACTAGTACCGAGGGCGAATTGCCGCCAGGCTCGAACCTCCCGCTGACCGATAATGAGATTATCTGCGCTTGCCCGATTACTGTCGCTAACCCGCGGACGGCGCATCTGGGTTACCAGATTGTGGGTCCGTATCCCTGCCAGCAATCTTTCTTTCAAAACTGCAACCGGGCCACCGCCAACACGAAAACCGGGTCGCAGATTTTTGTTGGTGCACCCACTGGGACAGGGCGTCTGTTGGCCCGTATGCTTAACGGAAGCGTTCCACCGTTGAACGAATGTCTCCGCTGAATTTGCACTGGTGCATACGTGGTCAATCCTGGCGCGTGCTGGGCTGATCGGAATTAATACTCAATCAACGTACCGAAAGCTGTGAGGTATCAACGATCCTGTCTTTGAGGCTCCTTTTGGACGGTGTTGCGACATCGAAGCTTGTTTCCAGGTAGACTTTGCTGAGCAATTCGTGCGAGATGTAGGCAAGCGGGTATTTCCCCCCAAGGATACGGCGATCCAGGCACAGGCCAGGAACACCCGAGCGGGGACCGGGTTGCGTTCGGGTTTCAGACTGAGGTAGGGCAACGATGGGAGCGTTGACAGACAAATATTGTATTGTCGGCGTGGGTGAGACGCCGCACATGCGACCGTCTAATCGCACCACTCTCTCCATGGCATGCGAGTCGGTCAGCAAGGCGCTGACCGACGCAGGTTTAAAGCCCGCCGATATCGACGGAATGACCAGCTATCAGGCGGGCGATTCCACTACCTCAGCGGCCGTCGCCACTTCGCTGGGTATGCGGCTCAACTATTCACTCGATATCCTCGGCGGCGGCTCCAGCACAGAGGCACTCGTCGCTCATGCTATCGGCCTACTCGAAGCCGGTTATGCCAAAACCATCGTCTGCTTTCGTTCAATGAACGGCCGCTCGGGGCGCCGGATGGGCGGACAGGTGCCCGGAGGGCCGATTCCGGTGGCGAATGCCGAAGGGGACAACCAATTCAACATGAGCTGGGGTTGGACGACGCCCGCGCAACGGTTCGGCATGAGCGCGATGCGGTATCTACACGACACCGGATGCACGACCGACGCGTTCGGCGAAATTGCGATTGCGCACAGATTGCATGCAAGCCTCAACCCGAAGGCCATCCATCGCACACGAATCACAATGGAAGATCACCATCGATCGCGTTGGGTGGTGAAACCTTTCCGCTTGCTCGACTGCTGTCAGGAGACGGACGTCTCGGCAGCTATTGTCGTAACCTCGCGTGAGCGCGCCTACGACTTGCGCCATCCCCCTGTCTTCATCATGGGTGGTTATGCCCGCACGATGACCGACAATCCCCAATGGAACTACTCTCGCAAGGAGATTCATTACGTTGCGGGAAACTACGGCTGGAAGCGTGCATTCGGCATGGCCGGGATCAGTCACAGCGACGTCGATTTCGTTTCCTGCTACGATGCCTTCACTTTCACTACGCTGATCCAACTCGAAGCCAATGGCTTTTGCGCCCGGGGCGCGGCCGGCGACTTCGTCAAGGGCGGACGGCTGCAGATCGATCACGAACTGCCGAGCAACCTCTCCGGAGGCCATCTGTCCGAAGGTTACACGCATGGCATCCAGATGGTCATAGAAAACGTGCGCCAGCTGCGCCATCGTGTAGACGATGCGTGCCCAGGATGGGCAGAAGGGATCCATACCTACGACCGCACTGCCGGATGCCGCCAATTGCGAACTGCGCGCATCTGCTGCGGCATGGCGTGGGGATACGAAAACATGGCGAGCTGCTTGGTACTGCGCGGCATCTCGGCATAGGTTGAGGCTACGGAGAGCGCGATGCCTGGACCGATTGACTACAGCAAATTGCGAATCATTCCGGATTTCGATACGCGCGAATGGTGGGACGGTACACGTCAGCACAAGTATCTTGTACGACAATGCAAGCAGTGCGGACATAAATGGTTCCCGCCAACGTTCCCGGCCTGCGGCAAGTGTGCATCAATGGATATCGGCTGGTTCGCGACCGCCGGTAAAGGCGTGCTTTATAGCTACGTGGTGGTGGTTCAGCCAATCGTCGGTGCGTTCGTCGGCACGGTGCCGTACGTAGTCGCTATAATCGAGCTCGACGACTGCAAAGAAGCCGATGGTGCCGTGACGCGAGTGGCTGGCGTCTTGACCAACGACGAGTCGGAAGTAGCGATCGGGCTGCCTTGCGAAGTAGTTTACGAAGAAACTAACGACCCCAAAATTGTCATGCCCCGTTGGCGTATCAGCGGCTCCGCTGAGCATAGTTGGAAATTCAGGGAGTGACGCCGCCCGCACTTGCACGGTAGTGGAAAGTACGCTGACGGCTCATCCCCTAGCATAGTAGAATCCTGTTGCGCCTCCGTCTTTGGTCCGCTATCGAGCCGTTACTATCCCTCCTACCCAGCTTGGCCGGCAGCCTGGCTAGCCATCCACGAGGAGGTATAATTAAGGCGAGGCACGCAAGTGAGATTTCTTCCTGCGCCAGGTGCTCGCGTCGGCGAGTTGCCCTACCTTAGAGGCTTTGTCGAGCGAGTTTTAGGAAAGGCTGACTCCGCGGAGCCTGTTTCTGTATGGCGCGAAGCTCCCGAAGCTGAACTACTGGATCTGACGCTTCCGGATAAACAGGCCTATCTCGCCGCATTGTTGCCGCTGGTTCGTGACGGGCGGAAGCTGCGTCGCCCCAATCTTCGCCGGCTTTACCAGCTATTTGCATTTATGGAGATGCCGGCGGCCGCGCGGCTGGAGTTGTTGGACGCCTTGGGACAGGGACCGCGGGCTGCACCGGAAGCTGTTCCATTCTTCCGCAATCCTCGGTTGAGGCTCTCGTTGGCCGAAGAGGCCGAGTTCTTCGCGAGTAATGCGCCCTCAAGGGTGGCTTTGGAGTACGCAGACCTCCTTCGTGTTCGCTTGAGGGTTAAGCGACGCAACTCACGAAACGTCGTTCGGCTATTGGAGAAGCTCACCGATATTGAAAACCGTGCTGCCACCTTGCTCGGCAAACGAGGTCATATCGTCCGGCTCGACGAGCGGCGGCTGGAGGTGTTTAAGAAAAGCCTGGCGGCAATCGGCGTCCCGTCCGCGGTACTATTTCCGTTGGGAACGCTCGGTTTATCTGCCGAAGGGATCACCACCGGGCTAGTCGCCCTCGGCGGCGGATTCATCTTACCAGCAGGCATCGCAATGCTTACTGGACTCGGCGTGGCGGTCGCGCTCGGTATAACCAGCAAGAAGCTGCTCGACATGATGATGCCTACGGTAGATGCCGACCGGGCCTCGGTCGAATTTCAGCAGTTTAGCAGCGGCATTATCGAATTACAGCGGCTGTTGGACGAGGTTACTAATGACCATGCCGATTCCGCGTTGACTGAACATGCGCGTGCCCGGATCACTCAGATTATGCAGCGCATTGCGCCGTTTACCGTTAACCAGCGGACGCGAATCGAGGCCGCCCTCAATCGGGCACGCATCCTGGGTGACCGCTATTTATCAAGTCTGGAGCATGACCGCACTGCTGTGCAGCACCGGCATCCCGCGTTCGCGCAACAATTGAAAGATTTATTAGAGTTGGATTCGCCCGGGCTTATAACAGTGTAGCTTTAGTTCGGGAACCAAGCCCCAGGCCTTCATTTCGCGGAGTACTGGATTTTCGCGGAGTACTGGTGAGCCTCAGACGAGAACCGGTGTCACAATGTGACCAGATGCGCGGGTAAGGTCTGCCTCGGTGGCCTGCCTAAACACAGTCGTGGGGGATTCGCATCTGAGGCATTGGCGGAATTCTGCTTCGTAGATCTCGCGCTCGTAGTCGTTAAGGTGATAGCGGACGAGAGCGCCGTCAAGGTCCGCCTTTTCATCATCTGTCATCGCGTAATGGACCCAGCCGCAACTCCCACAGGCCAACAGCTTTCGATTGGTAAGTAACTTCGGCATCGTCCCCCCGCGGCGGGTTGGATAATTCGCCACGCCGGGATTTTAGCGCGGCTCAGCTCAAGACAACAGAGTAATTTTTATCCTTGTTGTTGTCCCAACGGACGAATTCGTCACCTTCGATCGGCGTATTGCTGCGCAGCAGCTGAAAGCAGTATTCAACCGTAGCCCCGCGTGGACCCCATACCCGTGCAACGAAGCGGCGCGGCAACGGAACGGTCTGCACGAGCTCGTAAATCGCCTCGTCGGCCAAACCTTCGCCCTCGACGTCATGACCGGGTGCATCCGACGGCACCTGCAGAGGCAATCCCTCAAGCCGCGCCTGGGTCCAGTTCGGGGCCGCCCAACCGCCAACACTCCACAGCACGCGCACTTCGGTAAGCAGTCCTTCGTGGTCGATATACTCGACTTCTTGCGAAACGATCTCCTCAGTATAGACCTGGGTAAAACCTTCGTGATGTTCGCCGCCGCCGCCAAAATGGTAATGCAGCAAGTAATTGTCTTTGCCATCCAGAAAACGTGGAATTTCAATGATCGCCTGGCGAACCCGCGGGTTGGTGCCAAGCACTACCTGCATCACTTCAGCTTCGTCTTTACCGTTCGTGAAATCCGGTGAAGTGCCAATTGGAGACCACGTGTAACGAATTTCGACACTATCGACACGATCGCTGGGGTCGACCCATACCTTCGCCATTTGGAACATCGGGCACTCCTTGAGAACCTCTTCAAGACCAGCGAATAGGCTTATTAAAGGCGCTGCTGACCTTTAAGCATAAGCATACTGTGCGGGGCTGCCCGGCTAAACCGGTTTGAAGGCCTCGGCATCACAGAGGTTCATCTTCACCTCGAAGGTCTGGACTCTCGGGACTCCCATCAAGAGCGGGGTAATTCGCCTGAAGAGTTCGCGCGCTATTTCGCCATTCGCATATGAAGCAAGCTCTTCCGGGCTGTCCCACGTGGTGATGCCGACAACTTCGTTACCATGACGCAAGACCTGCTGGAGGATACAACCTTTTTGCTGCTTCACGCGCTGGGCGTAATCACTCAAAATTTCCCACGCCTGGTCGTATTTGCCTGGCTGAATTTCTCCAAAAAAAAGCCGCGTGTGCATAGTTCTCTCCTTCCTTGCGCCAAGCCGCTATATCATCTTTCGCTGCGGACTTACAATGTGATCCGGTCTCGGAAAGTCCGGTGGCCCTCATAGGCCGATAACCTGATTTTATTGAACTCGCTCGTCCAGCCAAATGAAAAAAATGCTGGGGAACGGCTCTTGATGTCGGGTTGCCGCTTTCATGCGGAATTGATCGCTGGAAACGGCTGGACGGAGTTGGCCGCGATTATTCAGCTCTTTGCTGCCACTCTGACCCGGCCCCTGTATCAGCGTCCCATTATGAGACTCCGGGCCGGCATCGCATCGCGCTCAATGCGGAGGCTCGGAAAACAAGCCAGGTTTCAGTTCCGGGAATAGTTCCTCGACGCGTTTGCGCATTTGCTCAAAACCGCTAATGAGCTCCGGCTTGAGCAGATAATCAGCCGCGCCGTCCTTAAGGAATGATTTCCGCACTTCCGGCAGTGTCCCGCTCCCCACCATCAGCACCTGAATCCGAGGATTCAGACGGTGCATGATGCGCAACAAGGCCAAGGCACCAATTCCACCTGTTTGAGGGGCTGCAACATCGACGATCACCAAAGACGGTGACACAGTTCGGAATAGGGCCAGCGCCTGCAACGTATTTTCTGCTTCTGCAACAACTTCGCAACCCATGCATTCCAAGTACGCGCGAAGTTCATCGCGGACAATCAGAGAATCGTCAACGATCAGAGCCCTAACAGCCATAATGAGGCCCGACCTGCCCAGCGCCATCTGTGTGAGTTACCATGCTTGTAATCTATCGAAGCAAACTGCGGACCACACGGATAGCACGTCAAAGCTTATCTTTGATGACGGTGAGCCATTTTGGGTGAGTCTATCGAGATCTTCGACCTCCCTAATAGGTGAAGCGGTACTGTCGCTGTGGATTGGTGGAGCAGGCAGAAGCGCTCGCTACTTCCGTCCGAGGTATACTCGTTATCCATATAGAAAAAGCTGGCATTTGGCGCTGCTGTGGCGCATTCAAACCATGAACGAAAACAGCACGGTGTCCGGCAAACATCATTAAACAGCAAAGGAGCTCCATACCGGACCGTTTGGTTGTACGATGGGCATTAGCGTCGTTTTTAAACTTATTTGCGAGAGACGAGATTAGCGTCGGGCGGAAGCAATGGATTCCGTGCTGGCTATCTACCCCACGGCGCACAAGGTCGAAGATCTTCTTAAGCGCCAGAGTCGGGCAAAGGGCATCCTACTCGGCCATCGACTAGTGACCTTCCCCCAAGTCACGGATTCTTTGTGGCGCGAAAGCAGCGTCGGACGAGTAACGGTCGGTCCGATGGGAGAGTGGCTCGCGCTTGAGGAAGCGCTCAATCGCACGCGTCTGCGTGGTATCGCGCTGCCATTCATTCGCGGAGCAGGAAGCCGCGACCATTTGCTCGGCTTTATTCGCGAGTTGAAGAGCGCCGCGGTGGATGCAAACGACCTGCGGCAAGCTTGCGCGGTGATAGCGGGGGAGGCATCAGAGCGGCTTCGCGCCGTGGCGGAGATCTTCGCCGAGTATGACGCCGTCCTCAGCGACCGAGGCGCAGCCGACGCACACGACCGCGAACGACTGGTCCTTGAATGGATGCATCGCGTCGAACGGGACGGGCGGCGCCCCCGCTTGCTGGAGGGTGTCGAGCGCCTGCTGGTTGCGGAGATTTACGACCCGAGCCTGCTGCAATTCATGCTGGTCTCATCGCTGATCAGGTTGATTGGTGATGCTGTTTTGACCATCCAGGCCGAGCCCTTTGAGTTGCGAATCCACAGGTTTGCCGAGTTGACGTGGAACCGCTTTGTCGCCGAGCAATCGATCGGTGACCAGGTCTTACCGCATTTTGCCCGCCGTGGCGGACGTAAGGGGCGTCTCGGCTTTGCGCTGGCGCATCTGTTCACGCGGTCCACTCCTAAAGCCGAAAGCCAGGAGCAGATGACCTTTCCCTTCATCCACCAGCACACCAACGCACCAGAATTTGTCAACTACGGAAATCTTCCGCCGCAAGATGGCAGCGTGCGTATCATTGAAGCCGCCAATCCCAGGCGCGAAGCAGAAGATGTAGCGCGCGCAATTCGACTAATGATGGAAATGCCGGCCGCCGAGCAGGTCCCGCTGGACCGCATTGGGATCGTTGCACGAAATCTCGCCGTCTATCGCGACCATCTTGAGGCGGCCTTCCACGCATATCGGATTCCCCTTAGCGTGCTGCAGCCTCGTGCGCTGTCGGCGTTCGCCCCTGCTCGTGTGGTGCGCGAGGTCCTTCGAATTCCTCTGACAGATTATCACCGGGATAACCTGTTGAGTCTTTGCCGGGCGCCGTTTCTTAAGTTCCCGGCGAGCCGCTATGAACAGGTGCCCGCGCGGGCCGGTTACATAGATCGAAAAACTCGTCCCTTGGCCGCCTGCATCGAGTCTCGACGCACGGAGCTGGTCCGGGCATTGGAGCGGAATACCGCCGATACTCGGGTTGAAACGCTCCGTCGCCAGGTTGCTCTGCTGGAGCGAGCCGCGCCGGCTTGGGACGAGCTGCTCGAGTTGCTGGCTCCGCTGGAGCGCCCTTCACCGATAGCAGCTCATGTTGTTCGGACCCTGCGCGTACTTGACCGGCTTGCCTTTGATCCGCTGCGAGAATCGCTGACCGACTCTTCTGCGGCGGCTGCCGGTCCGCTCCTCGCCGCGTTTGATCTGCTGGCCAAAGAAGCAAACCTGGTCGCTCCAGAACGTGCCGTTACCTTGGAGGAGTTTGCCTCTCTGCTCGATCAAATTCTTGACGAGAGCGCGGTCAAGTCCATACCGGATCAGATGGCGGGAGGGGTGCGGGCGATGGCGGTCGCGGATGCACGCGGACTTGATTTCGACTGGGTTTTTATCATCGGCTTAAATGACGGAGTGTTTCCGCGCTATCAGGCGGAAAATCCTTTGGTTCCGGACGACGCGATCCGAAGCTTGAACGCGCCGCTGCGTGGCGCGCTGCGGCGGCATTTGGGTAAATTTGCCCCGGATGCCCCAGGCCCGATCCTTCGTACGCACGACGATCGGAACCTCGAGGAGCTGTTCCTGTTCTTCCTCGCCATGTCGATGCCGACGCGCGCTGTAGTCTTGTCGTACTCCACCGCCGACAGCTCCGGGAATCCATTAGCGGTGTCGGCGTTCGTTGAGGAGGTGCGGCGTGTTCTGAGCGACATGCTCCCTGAGTGCACCGGCGTCACCCAATTTATCCCTCCTGCTAGCCAGTGTTTCGCACCCGCCGAGTTCATCGCGAGGGCTGCCCTGGATTCGCTTCTGCCGCCGCCATCTGCCGGGCTTTTTGCCGAGGCGGTTGATATTGAATCCATCCTGCGCCGAACGGAAGCCGAGCGCCGCCGCGAGCAGTATTTCGCGCTGCCGACCCGCGAAGAATTGGTCAGGCAACGGCGCCGGCTGCTCAATTTGCCCCAGGATGCTGCGTGGCTGGCGGTTGATCTTTCTCCCGATGAGGAAAAGCTTGCGTCCGCGAATGCATATGACGGCCGCGTTACGTTTACTCCGGCGCTCGCCCGCTTCCTGCTGCAGGGGTCGAGCGGCGGGCCGCGGGCATGGAGTGCCGCACAGTTGACCGAATTGGCAGCCTGCGGCTACAAGTTTTTCGCAGGGCGGATCCTGAGATTGCCGGAAACTGATGAGATCGATCATGAGCCGACGGCACTCGAAACCGGCACTCTGGTCCATCAAATTCTCTGCGAGACCTTCAACCGCTCCCAGCCGTGGGACCCGCCTTCGCTGCGGTCGTGTGCACAGGAAGTTTGCAACGATTTCTATCGCGTCAGGCGGCTCGCTTCGCGCGATCCTGCGTTTTTTGATGTTGACTGGCAATCGATCAAGGCGATGGTGAATGAGATCATCGAACACGAAATCCGGCACTGGGCAGGCGTTGAAGCACGACCGGAGATGCGCCACGAATTTCCATTTCGCTTCTTGCTGGCCGGCGCATCGAGCTTGAGTGAAACGGGAGGAGAAATCACTATTGGCGGTCAAATCGACCGGCTGGAAATATATCGCGAGTCCGGCAGGATCACGCGGCTCAAGCTCATCGATTATAAAGCGTCTCGTCGTCTGAGTGATTATGCTGAGTTGCTTAAGCCGAAGTCTTTCGCTTGTGAGGACCTGCAGATGCCGGTATACGCGGCCGGCGCCATGGAGCACTTTCGCGAGGAAATGGCTCCGCAGCCCGTGGTTCAGGTCGGCTATATTGCCCTCAAGAACAGGGATAAGGAGACAGCGTCGCAGACAATTCCACCGGCGCTGCTGGGCAACGTGACGGAAACTGCAGGCCGGAAGACGGTGGCAACTCGGGTTATCGAGCTGGTTGGGGGTGCGGTCGCCGGCCATTTTGATGTCGATCCGCTCGAATGTTCTGACTACTGCCGATATCGTCGCGTCTGCCGCTATCGAAAAGCGGCGCTTGATTAGTGAACAGCAGATCCTTTGAGCTTAGCGACGAGCAGCGCGCCGCGGTTTTGACCCCCGGCAATTTGCTGGTCAGAGCGGGTGCCGGGTCGGGGAAGACGGAAGTGCTGGCGCATCGGTTTGTCGCGCTCCTGGCCGGCGATATTGAAGGCCGCCAGCCGCTCATTCCCGCACAGGTTGCCGCAATCACATTCACCGAAAAAGCGGCGTGCGACATGCGGATGAGAATTGCTGCGGTGCTGGATAAACGCATTCTGGCGCCAATGGATCAAGACCGCCGCGCTCATTTGCTCAGGGCGCGCACGCTGCTGCCGCTCGCGCGAATTTCAACGATTCACGCCTTCTGTGCGCGGATCCTGCGCGAGAATGCGATCCAAGCGGAGCTTGATCCCAAATTCCAGGTGCTCGACGATTACGAAAGTCAGACTTTCCGGGATCGGGTCTGTAAGCAGGGCTTTATCGATAAAGTGCGACAGTCGGATCCGGGTGCCTGTTACCTCGCGCGGCTGCGACGCCTTGAAAGCGCAGGCTCGCGCGAGGGTTCAGTGGCTATCGTGATCAGAATCCTTGATGAGCTGACACGGCTGGGGCGGACGCCCGATTGGCTTTGCGATGCAACCCGCGGTTCCGCCGAACGGATTCAGACGCAAGCCAAGCATCTTGAGTGTCTCGCCAGGCAGCTCGTCAGCTTGCTCGATGACTTACTTGCGGCGCACGGTCTCAGTCCCGCAGCCGAGCGGACCCTTGCACCGCTACGCGCGCGTCGCGACGAGTTGCGCCAACGCATTCTTGCAATTACCCCTGATATCGAGCCCGAGATGGTCGGCTTTCTTCGCGAACTTTGCGAATGTCTCCCCTCCGCCCGAGGGCGCCTTCGTGAATGTGTCTCGTCGATTAAAGCGATCGTCAACAGCAGCACCAGCCGCTTTGGGCTCGAGGGCGAATTGATAGCCGCGTATGGCGCGTGCCGTGCGATGCCGCGAGCTCTTGAAGTCGCTGCTATGGTTCGCGAACTCGGGCTCAGACTTGAGCAGGCCAAGGCTGATGAAGCGCTCGTTACGTTCGATGACCTGCTGCTCATGACCCGTCAGTTGCTTGAACACAGCGCGGCCGTGCGGCTTCGTTACCAGACACTGTTACGCGCACTGCTGGTCGATGAGTTTCAGGACACCGATCCAATTCAACACGTGATAGTGGCACACCTGACGGAATCCGAAGGAGGGCAGGCACCGGAGCTGTTCGTGGTCGGCGATGAGAAGCAATCAATTTACCGGTTTCGGGGCGCGAACGTCGCTGGATTCGGCCGGCTCAGAAAGAGCTTGTGCGCATCGCACGGTCGCGAGCTTCCGCTCGTCGGCAACCGGCGCTCGTCGCCGAACATCCTGGCATTCGTAAACGGACTGGGAGCCGTGTTGATGCACGCGCCCGATTCACCACCCTATTGGGTGCAATGGAGTTCCGAGCACGTTCTCAACGCACTGCGGACGCCTGCTTTGGATTCCCCGGTCGAAATAATTACGGCCATTGAGGACGCGCCTCCCGAGTCAGCCACTTCAGCTCACGGTTCAGCGCTTCCACCCGGCGCGCCGCCGAAGCTTACTGCTGTTCGCAAACGCGTGCGCGAAGCACGTGCGATTGCTGTCCGAATCGATCAACTCGTGGGCAAAGAGATAGTAACCGACCCGGCGAGCCGGACACTCCGCCCGGTGCGCTATGGAGATATTGTCCTGTTGCTGCGCGCGTTCACTGACGTCGCGATTTACGAGGCCGCTCTGCTGGACGCAGCGATCCCCTGCTACACCATAAAGGGGCGAGGCTTCTTCGGCTGCCAGGAAGTGCTCGATACTATTGAACTACTGACCGCAGTCGATGATACGGCAGATTCGCTAGCGCTGGCGGCTGCGTTACGGTCACCGTTCTTTGGCCTTTCTGATGATTGCCTGGCCGCAATCGCCCTCCAGAGCGCTAATGAGAATGACAGCCCGGCAGTGATCGCCGGCGAGAGCTTTGCGACGATTTTCGCAGCCGGGGGTCCTGCGTTTTCCGGATTATCAGTTGGACGACATGATGCCATTCGCGCGTGGCAGACGCTGGACGAATTACGGAGGCTTCATCAGCGCGGCACGATCGTCGGGGTGCTCGAGCGCGCGCTGGAGGCCACCGGTTACGAAGCAGTGATGCTCGGATTGCGGCAGGGAGTGCAACGAGTCGCTAATGTGCGCAAGCTTGTTGACCTCGCACGTGATTTCGAGTCGCGGCGACTGTTCTCGTTTCACGATTTCGTCAGCCATCTGCGTCGTTTGGCAGAGCAGCAGCCTTACGAGCCGCCTGCGCAGGTCGTTGCAGAGAGCGATAATGTTGTTCGTCTGATGACTGTACATCAGGCGAAAGGGCTTGAGTTTCCGGTAGTAATCCTGGCCGATGCCGGACGCAAACCGGAGAGTGATAGCCGCAATCCGGTTGTCGATCCCGAAAATGGGTTGTTGATTCGAGATGCTAGCGGTAGCGGCATGGACGAGATCCCTAACCAAATACTTGCGGAATTTCGCAAACGTAGCCAGCGTGAACAAGATGCTGAGTCTCTGCGCCTGCTGTACGTGGCCCTGACTCGCGCCCGCGATCGTTTGGTTATTAGTGAAGGAGCAATGGTGCAGGGATGGGCGAAACAGATCCGTGGTTTTGTCGGCGACCAGACTTACACCTCATTTATCGAATCAGAAAATCAACAACAGATTGCGTCATGCGCAGGCGCAAAAATCATGTTGATGAAACCCCTGTCCGTCGAAGCTCTGCCCAGAACCCTGCCGCCGGGTGATTCGCCGGTAGATGCCGATGATTTGGCTGCACTCCTTGAGCAGCGTCTATGTTTTAACCCGCCTCGCTCAACGGAGCTGGTGCTCAGCCCCACCGCCCTTGGCGATTTCGAGCGATGTCCCCGCCAGTTCCATTTTCGCCATTACCTCAGTTTGCCTGAGTCTCCCACGGCCGGAACTGCTAGACAGTCAGACGCGTCAACATTGGGGTCCGTAGCTCATGCGGTGCTGGAACGGCTGCAAATGGATGGCGCGACGGAACAGGATATTCGTGAGCTCACTGAGCGGCTTGGCACCGCGGCCGGCCTCGACTCCAGCGACTGTGCGACGATTGTCACTGACCTCGTCCGGTACCTGCCAAAACTCGCCCTGAGCGCCCCTGCGGCGCGCGAGGTGCCATTCTTCTATCATCTGGGCGACATGCTGTTCCTGCGCGGCCGGATCGATGGGTTGATTGAGCAGGGGGACCGCGTCATCGTGCGCGATTACAAATATGCACGCGCCGCTACTGACGCGAAATTCTACCAATTGCCGATGGAGGCGTACGCGCTGGCGGCCGCTGAGGCGTATCCGCTATCGCGCGTGGAAGCCGAGATCGTATTCTTGAAAGATGAATCTATCATCGTACCTATTGCGTTGCCGCCATTAGCCGAGATACGTGCACGATTAGTAGCATTGGCGGGCGCAATTATGGCGGCCCAGACAGCCGGAGAGTTTCCGCGCAAACCGAACAGCCCCGTGTTGTGCAATAAACTGCGCTGTGGGTTCGTACAAAGGTGCTGGGGGGGTGGATGAATGCCAGTATCGGCTGGACTGATACAATACTGACATTTCAAAGGGAGAATTCGTTTTTCACTCACTCTCACCCGTGGCTCAAACAAACGGAGGTCATATGATTAGGAATATCCGCGGAGCGATAGTGGCAGTTGTATCATTGATGGTAGCGGCGGTAATCCCAGGGTTTTCTATCCATCGCAACCTCGCGAGTGACTTGTTTGCCGGGCGCCCGCAACACGTGGCGGAAGGCCGGCAAATCGTACAGGATGACTCAAACGACGCCAATGTTAATCAGCAGCAGGATCAGTCTGGTGACACCGGTAGCAGCGCGAGTGGCGACAATTCCGACGATCCGAACGCTCAGCAGGGCGATGACAGCGGCGAGGGCCATGCTGGTGCTGCGGGGGACTATGGTGATAATTCGCAGGCTGGTACTCCAGGGGACAATGGCACCGAGGGGTCGCAGATGAGTGGTAATCCTGAGGAAAACGAAAATCCGGATCAGAACAACGCTGACCCCGATCAGAGCAACCCCAACCAGGATGACCAGCAAAATCAGCAGAACGCGTCCAATCTTTAGGTGCCTTCCAGGACCGAGCCGACACGCATTTGCCTGAGGCCGCCTGAAACGTCCAACTGGGTTCGCCTCAGAGCCAGACGGAGATAGACGACCGGCTTCTTGTAACCAGAGTTGAGCCAAACTACGCTACCTTGAGTCGGGGGCGGTGAAAATAGTTTGTGCGCGCAAACCATCCGGATTGAGCGAATCGGCACGCGCGACCGCTTTGAAGATTTTGCTCGGCTGCCGTTCGAAATTTATAGCGGGCGCGATGCCTGGTGGCCGCCGGATATTCATAACGAAGTTGACTTGCTGGCAGGCCGGGCCTTAATCGCCGCTCACCTAGACCTGTGTCCTTTTTGCGCCTGGCGCGATAGTAAGCTCGTCGCTCGTGTTAGCGCCGTGGTTAATTATCGTTACAACGAGCACTGGAACGAAAAACTCGGTCAATTGATTCATTTCGAAGCTCTGCCGGGCGAGGATGAGGCTGCCGCGGCGCTGCTGGATGAGGCAGTTAACTGGCTCATGCAACGGGGCATGCGAGGCGCCCGCAGTGGTTTCGCCGCCTTTCTCGACTACCCATACAACATCGACAACTATTCGGAGCTTCCGTCGTTTCTGCTGCGTGGCAATCCGGATTGCTATCATCGCTACTTCAAGAACGCCCACTTCCAGACCGAGAAGGGCCAGGTTGACTATACCGCGGCTCTCACCCCGCAAATTCTTACCCGCTACCGCCAAATGGTAGATGCTGCGCACCGAAGCGGCGTAGCCATCCGCAGCTGGCGCGAGTACGGATTCCTTGCGGCTATCGACGTATGGACCGATGTGACGAATTCCGCCTTTGCGCGCCATTGGGGTTGGAATCCGGTTTCGCGCGAGGAGGTGCGCCCGATGCTGCTGCCGCTGGCCGGCACGCTGGTGGGCGACCTCTCGATGGTCGCGGTAGAAGCCGGCAGTCCAATCGGGGCAGTATTTTCCGTTCCTGATCTGAGCGGGATGCTCGCTCAACTACGCTCCGGGGTGCGGCTCAAGCCCGAACGTGGTGGCGGTACTCGTGGCGCCTTGATCAATATCGGTGTGCTCGACACAGCGCGCTCGAGAGGTATTGGCAGGGCGATGGCGGCACGCTCGTTCACGACAATGGCGGAGCATCGCATGAGCTACGCAGGCTATACGTTGGTGTTGGACGACAATTGGCCGTCGCGCCGAACCGCCGAAAGCCTCGGCGCCAGGGTTACCGGCAATTTCGTAAGTTATCGTCGAGATTTCTGAGCAGCTTCAAGTAAAGCTCCCCGGAGTTGCACGGTTCGTGGATGCCATTGTCACTCTCCGCATGGTTTTTGAGCGTGGCGATTACCGTTGCCCTTTTGTGCGCAACCTGTAGCCCGGGCGCTGCGGCACAGCCGGACATACAGACTCACCCAGGCTAAATACTCTTGGCAGGCTCGACAGCAAAATAGTAAACTCGCGAAATCGTTGCCTGGGGGAATGCAGCAAGCGGGTAAATGCTGACGCAAAATCAATCCGTAGTCAGGCGTGAAAGCTTGCCAATAGACAAGGAGTACTGAGCCGATGAGTGATGCTATGACCGAAACGACAACCACCCGAATTCCGACTCCCGAAGAGTTGGGCTTCGACCCGGCCGCGCTGCGGCAGAAGTATGCTGCTGAACGCGTAAAGCGTCTGCGTCCGGACGGCAATAACCAGTACCGGGAGGTAGCCGGGGAACTTGAGCGCTTTGAGGAGGACCATTATGTCAAGCCGACGGCGCGCCCTGCGCTCCACGAGGAACTCGATGCCGTGATTGTCGGAGGAGGTTTCGGCGGCCTGCTGGCAGCGGCGCGGCTACAACAGGTCGGGATCACCGAGATCCGGATTATCGAAAAGGCCGGAGATTTCGGCGGCACATGGTATTGGAACCGCTATCCAGGCGCGCAATGCGATATCGAGTCCTACATCTATCTCCCGCTGCTCGAAGAAACGGGCTATATGCCGAAAGAGAAGTACTCCTTTGCGCCCGAGATCTTCGAGCACGCCCAGCGAATCGGCAAACACTTTAATCTCTACAAGCGCGCCTGCTTCCAGACGCAGATCAAGGAAGCGCGCTGGGACGATCGCGAAAAGCGATGGACCGTGACGACTGATCGCGGCGACGTCTTTAAGGCTCGCTTCGTGATCATGTCGAGCGGACCTCTTAACCGGCCCAAGCTCCCCGGGGTGCCGGGAGTCGAGAGCTTCAAGGGGCACACTTTTCACACGAGTCGTTGGGATTACGAGTACACGGGTGGCAACACCACCGGTGGGCTGGACAAACTTAGCGATAAGCGCGTTGGCATCATCGGGACCGGGGCGACCGCAATTCAGTGCGTACCGCATCTTGGCCAATGGGCGAAGCAACTTTACGTGTTCCAGCGTACGCCCTCTTCCGTCGACGAACGCGGCAATAAGCCCACCGATCCGGACTGGGTGAAATCGCTCTACCCCGGATGGCAGGCTTACCGTAACCACAACTTCTGCTCAATTTT
>JAMXLL010000263.1 GCA_024281015.1 Candidatus Binataceae bacterium | reverse complement strand
GATCAACTGTTTCCTTCCTTCACACTTCACCCTAACGAATGCGGCAGGTAACCGGTAACGCCTCGAACCGATGGCATATCTGATGCACGCTCTGCCGACGTTGAGGAAGTTTCGAGTGGTTCAACGATCAGTATCATTGCATGGTTAGACAGACTGAATCCCCCCTACGACGCGTTGCGAGCCCGCAGCTTTTGTGGCTGGCCTTTTTTCTTCCGTTTAGCGTACGGCGGATTCCGGTCAAGATAAAATTTGGATTATACGCCTGCGCCCTTGCCCTCGCGGTAATAACTGGCACTTCGGCGGGTCAGCAATCGACTATTCGAGGGCGGCAATACTACTTACGCTATTGTGCTTCCTGTCATGGGGCCGATGCGGATGGACGGGGGCCTATGGCGCGGGCCTTGAAGCACTCGCCGCCCGATCTCAGATATCTCGGTGAACGCTACGGGATGCCTCTCCCGGCCGGCACCGTCGCACGATTTATTGATGGCCGCCAGTATGTTGCGGCACACGGCCCCAGAGACATGCCGGTATGGGGCAGACGCTTTTACGACGCCTGGACGGCTAAGCAATCGCCCGAGGGAGATCTGCATCTTCAGATCAGGGAAATCGTGCAGTACCTGAATGCAATTCAGGAAGAGCCAATGCCTGCAAACCGTCCCTCTTAGCCCGCAGGGCGCCTTGGTTGCTGGCAAACGAATTGCTGATGCAGGGGCAGGAGAATCTGGCCGAAGTAGCCGATCGCGTGTCACTTGGCTCAAGGATTACGAAACATGCCGCGATTCAATCCAATCGAAAAGCCACATTTGAAGCCAACCCGGTCGGAATCGGTTGAGGAAGACCGAATTACGTGTGGGCGATGGATGACCTCCCGCCTTTGCACCGTCAAGCCACATGATTCCGTCGCTCGTGCCCGGGCAATCCTCGAAGAGCACCGGATCAACCAGCTGCCGGTAGTAAAGGATGGAATCCTCGTCGGCATTGTCACTGATCGCGATCTGCGAGATGCGGTTAGCAGCGTCGCAATCGCTGCCCAACAGGCTGGCGCAGTTGAGGCCGCTCCACGAACGGCTGATGAAATTCCGGTCGAAACCGTGATGGCTCGTCATGTCATCACACTGGCTCCGCATAGCACCATGACCAGTGCTGCTGAGCTGATGCGACGCGAGAGGATCGGCTCAGTGCCGATTGTTGACGGCCAAACGCTGGTTGGTCTCGTCACTCGCAGCGATATTCTTCAAGCCTTCGTATCCCTAAACCGATAGGCAAGACGGAGAGATGTGATAGTGAGTCTCAGCCGCCACATTAACCCGTACCCTCAATATAGTGCGCAACGACAAGAGTCCGAGCATCACGCGCAAAATCATTCTCCATGAACCCACTGTCTATTCAGGCTGTGGCAGCCTTTCTGCCTAAGCTTGGATGTCCTAATCATGTATTGAGCGATGCTCAAATCGAGCGACAGCAGGGGGGTACTGTCCAGCCTGTCAGCAGATCCGCTGTTGCAAGTTCAGGTCTCGCCGCCAGCAAGGATGATCTGGATACCCGCATAATGCCGGAGGTGGCCGCACTATGTTTAACTTCACAAAAATTCTGTGTCCGGTGGATTTTGACCAGAATTCAGCCGCAGCGTTGCGCTTTGCCTGTAAGCTGTTGGAATCGCGGGGTACTCTCTATCTGCTGCACGTCTTTCCCGAGAACAAGCAAGCCGGGTTCGAGCAGTTTCCCCCAATCAGTGAATTGGCCGAACAGAACCTCGACAATTTCGCGCGTCAGCAGATTGTCGATCAAATCGTGTACAAGTTGCTCGTTGGCAGCGGCGATCCAGCTGCCGTCAGTGTCCGTATAGCAGACGAGCTTGATGTCGATCTTATTGTCATGGCGACGCATGGGCATAAGGGACTCGTACGAATCGTACTTGGCAGTGTTGCCGAGCGAGTTCTACGCGAGGCCAAATGCCCAGTCCTGACCTTACGGCCTCCGGCCCCGCTACAGACGGCCTCTGCGTCGGCATAGTACAGATTACGGGCCATCATGTACGAGCGCGAATATAGCGAAAGGCTCACAACACCAGAGCGGGCAGTGCGCCTGGTCCCAGCGTGCGGTTCGATGGCGATCAGTATGGCAGTTAGCCAGCCACCGATGCTACTCGCTGCCCTCGAAACACGCATCAAGACCGGCGAAATCCAGCAATTGCGCGCGTACTATTCGCATTCGGTTCCGGCGGCACGTGCGATTCTCAAATATGAATATCTAGATGTCATTCGGCCGCATCCATTTTTCCTGACCCAGATTGAGAGAGACCTGCTTCAGCGCGGTGCCGAGCACGGACGCAAGGTCGTTCACTATATGCCCGGCAACTTTAGCAGCATGCCTCGGGTCCTCGCCGAGATCGGAATCGATGTTCTGATCGTGATGGTTTCGCCAATGGATAAGGCCGGGTTCTTCAGCTGCGGAACAAACGGTGACTACACGATCCCTACCGCGCGGATCGCAAGACGAGTAATCGTCGAGGTCAATCCAGAGATGCCCCGTGTCTTTGGCGATTCGGCCATCCATATTTCCGACGTGGATGCGATCATCGAGCACCAAAGCACCCTGCCGGAATTGCCCACGCGTCCTGTTACCGACCTCGACCGAAAAATAAGCGAGTACGTGATCGAAATGGTTCCCGATCGAGCCACGATGCAGATTGGCGTCGGCGCCGTACCTAACGCTGTCTGTGCCGCGCTCAAAAGCCACAAGGACCTCGGTATTCACACCGAGATGATGAGTCCGGCGCTCGCCTCTTTGATTCAGGCCGGTGCCGTGAGCAACAAGTACAAGAACATTCACCGGCACAAAAACGTATATACGCTCGCGGCCGGTGGTCGCGACCTATACGGTTTTCTGAATGACAATTCGAGCATGGAGTTGTACTCCGTTGACCACGTCAATGATCCTTACATTATCGGGCAAAACGACAATGTAGTCTCGATCAATGCCTTTCTTGAGGTGGGACTCGACGGGGCGGTCAATTCAGAAGTTGTGCAGGGCAGGCAATACAGCGCACCCGGTGGTCAGCTTGACTTCGTCCGTGGCGCGCAACTCTCCAAAGGTGGCAAATCGATTCTGACCGCATACTCAACTGCGATGGGCGGGCAAGTGTCGCGCATCGTACCTAAGATCGAAGGTCCCGCCACCGATCCGAGAGCTGATACGCAATACATAGTGACCGAGTATGGTGTCGCAAATCTTTTGGGCAAATCCGTCGCCGAAAGGGCCGAAGCCCTTATAGCAATCGCGCATCCGAAGTTCAGGGATGATCTCATCCGACAAGGCCAGCGGCTTGGTTATTTGTGAGACGCCGCTTTCGCGGCATGAATAGCATTTTTATGAGGCCACTCCGCCGCATGCTACACTTTGCGCAACCCTCGGACCGCCTCACGAATATGGCGTGATACGTTCATCAAGCTTGCGGGAGATTTGTGTGGCTCTGGCCCAAGAGTTCGATGGACGAAGCGACGCGTGGAGTCCCAAGCAGCTGCTCTTAGCTGCGGTTCAGAGGTGCTTTCTCTTCACCTAAGCAGGTGAGCGCATCGGAGCTTGATTTCACCTCGATGCATGCTGGTGTAAAGAAACTGGCAGATCATAAGCAGCAGCGCCACCCGTTTTACGGAAATCGCTTTACGGAAATCATTCTGCCCGGGTCTTGCAGTGCCGGTGGGCGTTTCACATCCGATTGCGCGCGACCATAGCAACGAAGTCTCCCTCGGTGATGATCCCGATGAGGCGACCACCCTTCACCACGGGCAGACAGCCGATCTTGCGTTCCATCAACACCCGCGCCGCGGCAACCAGAGGTGTGTCGGGACTGATGGTAATGACGTCCGTGGTCATTACGTCTTTTATTGAAAACGTGTCCAGGAGCTTGCGGTGCGCATATTGGCCGTAACCTAGTGCTTGAGCCAGCGCGCCGCGAAAGAGATCGCGCTGGCTCAGGATTCCTGCCAACTGCTCTCCGTCATCCTCAAGTATCGGCAGATGGCGGATGCGCCCGAGTTGCATCACATCGTCCGCCAGCGTGAGCTTGTCGTTGCGTTTGAGCGTGGTGACCTCTGTGGTCATCACCTCCCGAACTTTCAACCCTTCCATCACGTACCCCTTGCCGCTTTTAGGTTGTGGCTTGAACATCGACCATCCACAATCGCAGATTCAGTGCCAGCGCGCTTCGGTTCCGCAACCTGTACTTGATGGCGGTTTGCAAATCCTTTTCGATAATTCGAGCCCCGAGTGAGTGGCCGGTAATAATCTCCACTGTATCCATCGGAACCAGGCCGGTTGTGTCGCGAAGGAGACCATCTATTATTTCCTCAACACGGACAGTCCCGTGGTGGGCTGAATCGTTTCGCGGTTACTTCAGCCCTGATGTTCGAACGATGCCTTGGCAACGAATTGCACGTGGCGGCGCAACCTTGGGTATGCCGCCAGAACAACACCAGAAATGGTAAGGTGTCATAGAAGCGTCTTCTGACGGAGCGGCTCAACTGCCGTGGTGCATCAGGCGCCCAGGCGTGGCATCCGTACAGCGGCCGTCCTCAAAGGTAACGTCGCTAGCAGGATGAAATCCCTGTCGAGTATCTGCTCACACGGAAATCCGCCAATGTTCCTCGAACGCGAACCGCGAGTCATTGCTCCTCTGAAGCCATATTGTTATGGTAAAACTCTCATTAGAACGTTAATGCACACACGCTCCATTTATCCGTCCAGTCAGATAGAAGCGGAGACCTGTTGACGGAAATAGGTACAAAGAATATCGGTTTAAGTCTGAGCTGTTCTGGAGGGTGGGGAGTAGGTGATGAACACGTCCGTTGAACGGTCCATGACAAGCGAGATGAGGCCTGCGAGGTCGCGACTACGCTTCGTCACCCATTGGGCAATTGGTTTGTGTGGCAGCGTCTGCCTGCTCATCGCAGTCATGACTTCTGAAGTATCAGCGACATTTCCATTTCCGCGACCCTCAGTGATTGAGCCAAACATTAAGTTTTGGGTCGATGTGTTTGCCACATACAGCGAGCGCGATTTCATCCTTGTCGACCGCGACCACGTTTGGCGCGTTTATCAGGTGGTTCATCTTCCGGGAGAGGGCTCCCCGAGCCGCACCGAGATTGACGTAGTCAATGACTATCTCAAGAATAAGTTCAGTAACATCCTGAACCGCCTGGCTTCCGGACAGGCGCCGGCTGACTACGAAGAACTTCGCGTGGCAGCTTTGTTTCATGGCGAACCGCTCTTGGCATACGCAGCAGCCGCCCAAAACCTGCGGGTTCAGGAGGGAATGCGCGAGCGGTTCCGGGAGGGTTTGCTGAGGAGCCGCTACTATCGTTCTTCAATGGAACGAATCTTTGCTGACGCCGGGATACCGGCGGAACTTGTCGCGCTAGCAGAGGTTGAATCGGGGTTTTACAGCCGGGCTCGTTCGAATGCAGGTGCAGTGGGAATTTGGCAATTCACTCGCGGCACCGGCCGCCAGTTTATGCGCATTACGTCCTATCATGATGACCGGCTTGATCCAGTCACCGAGACCGAGGCGGCGGCAAAGCTATTACGCTCCAACTATCTCACATTCGGGAGCTGGCCTCTGGCGATCACCGCATATGATTACGGTTCGGCCGGAATGGCTGAGGCGGCACAGCAGTATGCGGGCGATTTCGACCGCATCATCCGCAGCTATGAGGGCGCTCACTTCGGCTTCGCTAGCAAAAACTACTACGCGGAATTTCTGGCGGCACTGCAGATCAACGAATTCGAGGACGCTTATTTCCCCAACATTCGTTATGACGACGCGCCACCGCCACCGCCGGTCCGAACTGATTTCGCACCGCCCCGCATTGCCCGTAGGCGCCTGCTTCGCCGCGCCGCCTACCACCACCGCCACCGGCTTCATCGGCGGCGCCGCGTTATAGCACTCATCACGACTGCCGAAGCGATCGAATCGTAACGGAGACTTCCCCCCTGGTTGCCCGGGGGAACGGGCTGATGCTGTACGCCTCGGATCTTTGTCACGATCCGGGCTATGGTCCCGCCGTTTAGTGGGTCGATGCAGCCTTCTTAGAGCTAGTCGGCGCGGCCATCGGAGAGGCAGCAGCCGCAGTCGCAGCCGCTTTTGGCACCTTGTGCTTGCAACGGTAAACACTGGAAGTAGAGATTTTCAAATCCTGGGCTACGGTCGCGGCCTTCTTGCCGCTATTCAGCTCAGACGTGACCTTGGCGCAATCGACCTTCGCGGCTTGCGCAATAGTAGGTCTGAGGCCGGCACCCAAAGTGATGACGAACACAGCGCTGGCAACTCCCGGTACGATCTTCCTCACCGCAGCGACTCCTCCATAAGCTATAAGATTCAAACAACTGCTAAAGATAACAGAAACTGCAGCCGGGTCAAATCTGAGTGCGGTGCCCTTCAGATCTCCACGAGTGGCGTAACTCGGGTAGACGGCGGCCCAGCAACGCCTCGAGTCTGTCTAGTTCCGGCTCGTAAAGGGAGCAGAGCAGTTCGCGTGCGCGCGGGTCGGGGGCCGGTTTGGGAGCCTGCCTGAGGAAGAATCGCTCGAATATAGATGCACCCAGCCAGTGCGGCATCAAGTGTTGGCCGAGAATCCGCGAGAATTTCGCGCCGGCGACGCGCCGCAGGAATTGGTTGCGCGGCGCCGCATACGAATTATACTTGCGCGACGTGTCGATCGCCGAAAACGGGCGGGGGTCCAGGCCGAGAAAATCCGCCAGCTCTAACAGTACTGACCCCGGGTCGCGGCGAAAGTCTTCGAACATCAAGAGCTTCACGCGTTGCGGCTTAAAAGCCTCCATATAGCGCTGTACCTGTTCCGCGTACAGGCCCAGCTCATAGTAGAGATATGAAACTCCCCAGCCCTTTTCTGCGCGGCTCATGTCGTCGATTAAGGCCTGGTAGAACGCCTTGCTTTGTGCACCCTCGCGGTAGTCCATCAGATAATGTGAATAAGCCCGCTCGACCGGATCGCGCAGGATGACGGCGATCTTGGCCTCAGGTACTTCGGCACGAATCCGGTATGGAACCTCCGGATGCCATAGATATGACGGGCTAGCATCACCGACAATGGGGTGGCTGGTGGCGCGGGCATAAAGCCTGAGATAGGAGCTGCGCTTGCTGATGGCCTCTATCAGAAAGTGCTGTTCCGGCGACGGACGCACTTGCGTGAAGAAGTGCGGCTCCTTAATCGCTGGAAAGAATACGTCCGGATGCTGCGACAAATAAGTATAAATCGAGGTGGTGCCAGCCTTGGCCGCCCCGACCAGGAAGAAGTTGGGCCAGATTTCATGCATAAGCTAAAGCTGTTGAGGTGTTGAAGGGTCAAGTGTTGGAGGCTCAAGGCATTAGCCGAACCGTGAGTTCGTAACGGCACAGCCATTACCACCTATTTTCCTATATCTCCCAAGCTGGATGAAGCGGGTCAGAATTACCGCGTCACCTCCTTTTGCAGGGTTCTTTTACCGATGCAGATATCACGCTCGTTGGGCCGTTGGTTCAGGTCGCGTAGCACCACAGAACACGTGTTGTTGCAAAACCTGATCGTTTGGACGATTGGAGCGGGGCTCGTAATCTATGTCTCCCGCGGCTTTACGTTTCACCAGCTGGCCGCCACTTTGAAACGGTGCGACCTGACTCTGTTCGTCGCTGCCAATGTCGGGTCGGTGTTGCTCAGGTGGCTCCTCGATACGTTCCTTTTCGCTACGTTGTTCAGTTTTTTTCACCGTCGCACCACTTATCGCGAAGTGTTGCCAGCCTCGACGGCACTGTATTTCCTGCAGGCGGTCAATGTTCTGGTCGCCGACGGAGCGATGGTCATATTTCTGCATAGGCGTAAGGGGGTCGAATGGCTCACCGCCGGCTGGACCATGGCTTTCCAGGGATTCGTCGATGCGATCCTGATGTCCTCGTTGACAATCGTACTCGCCCTACTGGTCCCATGGTCGCCGATCAGGATCGCTCTACCCTATGCCAGTGCTGCGCTCGCTTTCTTCGTATGCGTTGCTTTCTGGTGGATGCACGGCACTGCCACTACCCGGCTGGGACGCTGGCTGAAAGGACGTCACGGGCTGCGCGCGTTCCGTATGGCTCGTCTACACCATTATATTGTTCTGGCGTTTATCCGGTTTATGATGTACGTGCCCAACGCTTTCGCGTTTTACATTTACCTTCTGGCGTTTCGTCTGCACGTGCCTGTCGCCGCGGTGTTGGCCCTATCACCCGCCTTAATGTTCGCCCAGAGTGCACCCGTGTCACCCTCGGGTTTAGGGCCGCTGCAGGCAGTAATGGTTGATGGGCTTGCGAGATTCGCGCCACGCGACGCGCTCTTGATGGCGTCATTGGGAGTAAGCATCGTGCAGTTGCTATGCCGGATACCGATGGGCGTGGGGAGTGCTGGCACTTTCGCCCGTCTAGTGTTGAGTACGGAACGATCTCAGGAAGGTTCAACGCGGTCGCCAGCCGACGCCGGCGAGCCGCGAAGCTAGCCGCCACAATCGCTCACTGGTCGATCCTGCGGCGCCATCGTGTCAGAATTTTTGACCGCCGTAAGCACATTTTTCGGAGGCGAATTCGCGAACCGCGGCAGGAAAGTCTCTGACCGGAGCGCCGCGAGCGCGACGAATCACACCCGGAGGAGGCCGCTTCTTCCGCAAACGGGCGCGAGAAGCGGATAACTAGAGGATGTCGCGCAAAAAGTTGCGGGTTGGAATACTTTTCGGCGGACGTTCAGGCGAGCATGAGATCTCACTGCGCTCAGCGCTCACCGTGATGTCGTCGATGGACCCGGATCGGTACGAGATAGTTCCCATCGGAATTGCCCGCGACGGACGCTGGCGCTTGTGCGCCGACGCGATTTCAGTGCTGAAGCAATCCGCTCCAAAACTTCATGCTCTTGGAAATGGAGGTACTCCGATAACTCTGCCCCCTTATCCCCGTGGCGGTTCATTGCAGGCGACATCGATGATGGGCGCCAGCCGGCCGGCTAAGACGACCAATGGCAACCGGGCCCTCGCTCCCCTGGATCTGATTTTTCCCTTACTGCACGGCACCTTCGGCGAAGATGGAACTGTGCAGGGATTGCTCGACCTCGCCGGAATACCATACGTCGGCGCAGGCGTCCTTGGCTCTGCTATTGGGATGGACAAGGACATTCAGAAGCGATTGTTGCGCGAAAGCGGCATCCCGGTGGTCCGGTATTTCTCACTGACACAAGCCGAGGCCAACGAGGACCGCGGGCGCGCCCGTCGTCTCGCTGATGAACTCGGATACCCTGTCTTCGTCAAGCCTAACGCCCTTGGCTCCTCGATCGGTATTACTCGCGTGACGTCAGGTGCATCGTTGAGTCCGGCGCTCAAAGAAGCGTTTCAATACGATCACAAGGTATTAATCGAAGCGGGGTGCGAAGGGCGCGAATTCGAATGCGCCGTGCTCGGTAACGACGACCCTCAGGCCTCTGTGGTCGGCGAGGTTGTGGTTCATCGGCGGCATCGTTTTTACAGCTATCAATCGAAATACGTTGATCCGAAGGGTGCCGATATTCGTATCCCGGCCGCGTTGTCAAAACCCTTAAGTGATCGCATACGAAGTCTGTCTGTCGCGGCTTTTAAGGCACTGGCTTTGCGCGGCATGGCGCGAGTCGATTTTCTCGCTCGCGCCGATTTGCGCGGGTGCTATGTGAATGAGGTCAACACCATCCCCGGCTTTACCGCCATCAGCATGTACCCGAAGCTTTGGGAAGCGACAGATCTCCCCCTGCCCAGACTGATCGACCGGCTAATTGAATTGGCGCTGGAAGAACATCGTCAGCGCTCCGGACTCAAGTTCACCTACCAACCAAAATCCTGAATGCGGCTCAATCAGATGGTGGAACTGCTAATTGCAACTACGAATCCCGCCAAATTCGCCGAGTATGGCGTGCTAATGCACGGGTTCGGCTTGCGGCTGCTGTCCCTACATGACGCTGGTATTGAAGGCGAAGCGCCCGAGGACGCCGCCACCTTCAGCGGCAACGCGCGAAGCAAGGCGGCCTTTTATTTCCGTCAGTCAGGACTTGCAACGCTGGCCGATGACGGTGGTCTGGAAGTCGATGCTTTGGGCGGCGCACCAGGCGTGCAGTCACATCGCTGGTTGGGAGATGACGCAGACGATCGGCAGTTGGCCGAAGAAGTCGTTCGGCGAATGGCCGGGATTGAGCCGCCGCGGCGGACCGCGCGATTGCGTGCTGCAGCAGCACTTGTCTACACAAATGCGGGAGTAGTCTGTGAACAAATCGCAGAAGCGGCGCTCGAAGGGATTATAGCTGAGCGCTGTTTCCCCGATATCCGACCGGGTTTTCCTTACCGCTCGGTGCTCTATTTACCAGACCGCGGCTGTTATCTGGCGCAAGTGAACGAGCAGGAGGCAGCAGTCAATCTGAGCCAACGCCGCAAAATTATTGCCCAACTCGCCACTGACCTGCGCCGTTTGGCTGAGACCGGATGAAGCACCGCTGGTACAATTCTTCGTCGACCTCGTAAGCGACCGTTCTTCCCTGCTACTAGGCACAGCGCAGCCCTAGGCTGTAAAATTGGGCGCCAAGCGCTCCAGGCCACGAAATATGGGACCCACGCCGCTTCAAATGATTCTGGGGTTGAGTTTTCTGTCACCTCAGCAGCGGGTTGTCTGCGAACTTCTCGTGGCCTTGGCTTTGGGAACCACAGCGCTCGCTTTGCGCGGGCAGAAACGCGCAGTACGCGCTTTATCTCTGGCTCTGTGCGCTTCGGGCCTGCTATTCGACGCCGGTGCACAGCCACAGTTCGCGCTGTGGAAGCAATGGGCACGCTGGGCGTCGGCCAGTGGACTGCTGCTGGTTTGCTGGGGCGTGATCAAAATGCTGCTGGACGGAATCGATGCAGCTGCGCATCGCCGTCGCGCCCACTTCTCCACGATCGGCAAGGACCTGGTAATGCTCCTGCTATTTGTGATCGTGGCGATGATAGTGATGGTAGAAGATGTCAAGATCGATCCGACACCGTTACTGGCAAGCTCGGCCGTTATTGGCGTCGTCCTGGGCTTTGCCCTCCAGGAAACGCTCGGCAACATCTTCAGCGGCCTCACTCTCCAGTTGGGCAAACCTTTCACTCCCGGCGATTGGGTGCGCACCAATAACTTCGTCGGAAGAGTACAGGGAATAAGCTGGCGCTCTACCGCCGTAATCACGCGCGCGAACGAGCGGCTCGAGATCCCCAATTCCATGATAGCCAAGGATGTCGTGGTGAATTATTCGAACGGCATCGTCGCAGATGAGGTCACAATCGGCCTGAGTTACGACGCGCCACCCAATTATGTAAGAGAAGTGATCGCTGAGACCCTGCGCGGAGTCCCGGGCGTTTTGCAGAATCCCTCCGCGGACGTATACACCTGGGATTACGCCGACTACTCGGTGCGCTACCGCGTCAGGTATTGGATGACTGATTACGCGGAGGCTGACCGCGTTCACGATACGGTCAACACCGCGCTCTGGTATGCGCTACGCCGCAAATCGATCGAGATCCCTTATCCGATAAGGACCCTGCGGCCCGGGCGTGAACCTGGAATTAGCGCTGGAGCGGCGGAATTCGACCGCGAGATCACCGCCGAGCTGCGTCAGGTCGATTTCTTGAGCGACCTGCGCGACGAGGAGTTGCGGGTCCTGCTACAGGGGGTAACGCTGCTGAAGTTTGGTGCCGGCGAAACAATCGTGCGGGAAGGCGACGCCGGCGAATCGTTCTATATCATTCGCTCCGGCGAGGTTGAAGTCATGGCCCGCGCCAACGGCGCACACGAGGTTCATATTCGGAATCTCAAGCGGCCGGCCTTCTTCGGTGAAATGGCATTGATGACCGGCGAGCCACGCAACGCAACAGTCCGTGCACGCAGCGATGCCGAGTTGCTCGAACTCAGCCGCGAAGGCTTCGTCGAACTATTCAAAACCCATCCGGCATCCGCCACCACCATGGGTCAAATAATCGCCCTCCGCATGAACGAGCGGCGGGAGTCACTGGAGGCGGCTAGCCTGCGCGGTAACGCGCGCAGCCACACGGGATGGCTGTTGGACAAGATCGCCGCGGTTTTCAATCTCGCCCCTGACCGATAATTTTTCCGGCAACGGCTCTGGTTTTTTGTCTACGCCGTGAGAATCGAGGTTCCGATGTCTGAACGAAATCGCGACC
>JAMXLL010000262.1 GCA_024281015.1 Candidatus Binataceae bacterium | reverse complement strand
AACTCTGCTTCATGCCACTCTTTAAGCGGAGCGATTCGCTGTTTGTAATATTCTCAGATTGCCCCGACAGATGAAACGAAATGCGCACGAAAACTCGCAGCTCTCGTAGAGTATGGACATCAATGGGCGATTTTCCGCACCGGTGCTACAGATTGAGGTGGTAAGCGGAACGCGCATTTCGATAGCAGAGGTCATCACGAACCACGCTTGGTAGCGCCTTTACCAATTCGATGCGGCGGAAGTATTTCGTTTCCGGCCTGACCCGGTCGCTACCAAACATCACGCGTGACAAACCCCAATTCTGCAAAAATTGCGGGACGAGCTGGGGTGACATGTTTAGCTCCGCTTCGTGAAGCTGCAGGTATTCGGTCTCCACATAAACATTCGGATGATGCCGGAGCAGATACGGCAGCTCGCGCGACCAACCTCCGCCGGTATGCAGACATACGATAGTGAGCCCGGAAATGCCCGCGCGAGCACCGCGAACAGGTTGGGATGGCAGAGCGCCTCCATCACCGGAGTACCGCCGAAATGAAACTGGATCGGAAGCTGACGCTCCTGGCAAAAGGCGTATAGCGGCATGAACTCGGGCTGCAACGGATGCTGCCGAAGATAAGGGAATACGGTTTTGGCGCCGATCACCACGGACGGGAATTGCTCGGCCAGCGTCACCAATTGCGAGAAACTTTGCTGCGAATTCCGCGAATCAAACCAGACCAGACTATAGAGCTTGCCAGGTCGCGCAGCCGCTTCCCGAGCCACCGCTGGTACGTCTTCCGCCCATGTCACCAGCAAAGAGGTATCTACCCCTGCGCTGGCCATATCTTGCAGCACCTGCTGCAGCGCGGCTTCTGCCGAAATTCGCGGCCTTAGCCGGGACAGTTTGCCTGAACGGAGATGGACATGAGCATCTATGAGAGGCATGAGACTCTCTCACACCACTGGCAACAATCCTTGCTTCTTAACTATAAGAATAATGAGACACCGGCGGGAGTACGGATCAAGCTTAGCGGATTGTCAGGACGCGCCCTAGCCAGAGTTTTGGGGCAGACGGAGAAGTTTCGCCCGCCCCTTGGCCAGAAGGCCAGGCTAGAGCGTTCGTACTGTGTATCCCGTCCATTCCTCGTGGCCGCGAGGAAACGATCCTGGCGGGCTCGGCTGATCCACAAAGCCAATGTGCCAGCCTTGAATGACTGGAGCGCCCTTGGGTCCCCAAACCTTGGTGCGCCACCGCCGGGGTAGTGGGAGTTGCTGCACAACACCCCATTTGGCTCGTGTGAACCAATCGCGGTCGCTATGCCCGTAAAACTTATGGGAACGAAGTGGCGCGTCCTCACCATACCGCGCAATAAAATCGGCCGTCTCCGTTGGCGAGTAAACAAACGCGTCACCATCGTAGACACTCCAGTGCGCACAGACACCCGAAACATTGCCGTGCCAGTCGGTCAGCTCGATTTCCTGGCAGACAATCTGTTCGGTAAATACCTGGGTCGGGGTTACCGCTCCATTGCTCCACACGTCATAGAAATAGTGAAACAGGTAATTCTCATCGAAACGGCCGGTCGCCGGATTTAGAATCGAGGACGGCATCTTGATGACCTTGACGCGGGCGTTGGGTGGCGCCGCAACAGGTCGTTCGGTGACCTGAGCAATCGACACCGACTCCTCACCACTAAGCGTCACACCGCCGAGCCCCTGCTTGACCATGGCGTTCTTTTCCATTCGCCGTACTTCATGCGGCAAACGCCAATCGGGGGCTTGATATAGAGGAGTAAAGGTAAAATGAATGAGGACTTCGCTGATACCTGGCGCTTCATCAAGCCAGGTCTTCTTGAGATACCACATTGCTCGTGTTGTTCTTACGCTCCTTCGCTATTTCCGGAATTGGTCCGCATTGTCTATTCCGGCAAGCCGATAACGTCGTGCATTGGACGGTTCGCCGCCTATTCCAACGCGCTTCGGTGCCGTCCTCTCGTCCAAGCGGACTAAATGCTCTGCCGCGCTGATAGGAGTAGGATTCAAGGTCGCGGTTGCGTTTGAAACGCAAGTCTTTATAGCACCGCCGTCGGCACCAAGCAGCGGCGCGAGGTGTAGATTCAGTCACCGCGGTGACAAAAATTCACGATCAGAATCCAGTTTTTGCGGCCGGGTATCTGGTTGGCTCGATGGTATGTTTCGTGACCACGGCCAGACGCATACTCTATCTTGTAAGCGCTTGCCCGGTACATCGATCCAATGGCCACAATCCGAGTTATCTACGAGAACGGCAGCCCTGAACGCCTGATCGAATTTGACCCCGCCGATGCACCCTTTCAGCACGATGGCGAACCGGGCTCCGTACTTGACGTGCTACTCGGCCATGGGATTCATCTTGAACATGCATGCGGCGGCAATTGCGCCTGTACAACCTGCCACGTAATCATCCGCCAGGGCTCTAACAAATTTTCGCAAGCGTCCGAGCAGGAAGAGGATTTACTGGATCGAGCGCCAGGCCTGACACCCACCTCCCGACTCGGCTGCCAGGCCGTAATTGAGGATCCCGACGCCGAAATCGTGATTGTCGTCCCTCGCTACACAATTAACCAGGTCAGCGAAAGCCGCGGAGAGTAAATCAAAAAGGCGCGCTCTTGTTGGCTTGCGCCCATTGACACGAATGACAGCCAAACCTTGTCTCGGAGCGCACGCTTGACGAAGCCGTGGCGAAACTGCCAGCTCGGCTGGCCGGCCATGATCCTGGACCATCGCAAAAATCGTCTGAGCTCGTACGGCGACGCTATACGATGATTTGAAAATGGACAGACCGATTTATCATGCGCGAGTGGAGCGCCTTTTCGATCATTGCGCGGGTACCCGCTCACTTTTTCTGCGGATGGTGTCGCCCCAACGATTACCACTATATGCACCCGGCATGTTTGTCTCACTTAACATTCCGCTAAGTAATGAGGTTCGCGTCCGTCCATACACGATCGCCAGCAGTCCGGAAGATTGCGAACCGTTCGAATTGGTTTTTGACCTTGTCCCCCACGGCGATGGCTCAGCATGGATGTTCGAACGGCGGGTTGGCGATCTGCTCGACTTTACCGGACCTTTCGGGACCTTTACGCTGGGGCAGGTGCCCGAAGGCGAGCTGGTATTCATCGCCGAAGGGACCGCGATCGCGCCGATTCGCCCGATGATCCGTCGCGCAATTTCGCATCAGAGCGCTAGTCCGATCCATCTTTTGTATGCTGCGCAGAGCTCCGGGCATTTGCTCTATCATGCCGAGCTGGAATCGCTGGCCAAAACCTGTACACGGTTTCGTTGCGAGCCGCTGATCGTCGAGCATGCGCTTTTGTATGAGAGGCTGCTCGACGAAGTGAGGCGCCGATGGGCCGCCGATCCTGGTGGCGGCACCCGGCATTTTTTTATCTGTGGCATCGGAGCTGGAGTCCTAAAGCTTCGGGACCTGTTGCGACAGGCGGGTTACGACAGGCGTGCTGTCCGCTACGAACGATGGTGAGCCCGGGCAGTTGATCTTTGCCGGGGGCAGTTAGTCCGGCTTCAGGTCCCGTCTTGCCGTTCGAAACGCCCAGGATTGAGCAATGGCAGCAACTCTTCGTGGCGGCTCCACGCCAGCGCGGCGAGCTCGAGCGGGTCGAGGTAGATTTCCTGGTCTGTCTGCAAGTCGCGGATTCGGAGGCGCGGACCGTTACCCTGGTCGTCGCGAGCGATTTCGACCGCAGCAAATTCGCTGATTAGCCGGATACTCATAAGATTGAAGAAACCCTTCTCGACCAGGTGATCCGGTAACAGAAAACCACGCACCTTGCCAAGCGTGTGGCTTGAGAGCAGGATCACGGCGAAACCGGCAGCTATTGCCCGACGTCTGAAAAGTTGGTCTCGAGTGAAAACGTTGCCCCGATCATGCTTGCTGGCGTTTGCGCCAAATAGCAAGATCTAACAGTGCGCTAAAATTGTTCGCAATTTCGAGGCGAAATCGGAGCGGTCACAGTCGAGGTTGCTGAAGTGCTAGCGCCGAGGCTAAACAAATGAAATTAAATCAAGCGTGCCGGGCAGTCGCCGTCCTTATAATCGCCTGCATTGCAAACCCCGGCGGACTCGTAATTTCCGCGTCCGCTCAGCAGGGCGAGCTCACTCTGCCACCTTCCGTGCCGCGCAACCAGCGGCAGGGCGGTTCGGTGCTTGAGGTACCGGCGATGCCCGCCCGGCAGTTTGGCGACACAGCCAATACTCCGCGGCTTGCCCCTCAGCAAGGCCAGGAATTGACCCTGCCGTCGCGCCAGTTAACTCGCCAACCCGGCTACAATCAACTTACTGTAACTATCCTCGATCAGCAGGGACGCTATGTCACCGGGCTGCAAAAGAATGATTTCAGGCTCTATATTGACGGTCAGCCCCGGCCCATCGAGTTCTTTCGCCAGGATCTGAATACGCCGGTTTCAGTCGGTATCCTGGTCGATACCTCGGGCAGTATGGAGCCCAAGCTGATGCAGGCGCGGACCGCAATAACTGAATTCGTCAATGACCTCAACCCGCGCGACGATGTCTTCCTGTTCGCTTTTTCCAGCCAGCCCTTTCTGCTGCAGCCCTTTACCACCGACCATCTCGCGGTGATCGGGCGGCTTAGCCTGTTATACGCGCAGGGCGAAACGGCAATTTTCGACACCATCATCGATGGCTTGCTAATGGTTCGTCATGGCCGATGGGACAAAAAAGCCTTGCTGGTTGTCACTGATGGTCAAGATAACGCCAGCGAACAGAATCTTCAGCAAGTGATCGCCTATGCGCGCCAAATGGGCGTCCTGATTTATTCGATTGGCATAGGCAATTCTAACGTTGACAGCGGCTCGATCGGTTTTGGGCCATTAGGTCTTGGACTGATGGCCCAGGATGCGGTTGATGCCAGGACCCTGGAGTTGTTGTCTAATGAAACCGGCGCCAAAACGTTCCTGTTGCGCACCATCGGCGACGGGATCGCGATGCGTGAGGACTGTGCGGCGATTAGCCGTGAATTGCGCGAACAGTATACCCTCGGTTTCCTCGATTCCGAACCCGGCCGCAGTGGATACCGTAACGTGCGGGTGGATGTTCCTGGCCGTCCATACGACAAGGTCCGGGTGCGCAAAGGAGTTGAAGTGGGCGGTACCGAGTCTGCCTCGGCAGACCCGGCAGGCCGCTCCCCATAGACAGACCATTCTCAAGCAGGGCCTCTCTGGCCGAAGCCGTGCCTTTACTAAACGATTATGGTCTGTTATGTTTTCGGCAATAAACAAAAAGGGAAAGAATAGAAAACCTGATGCCTCTCGAGGCCGCTCGCCAGCGCGCCATTATCGCTGACAACGCACGAGCCGCGAACGACAGTGGCTCGCCGGAAGTACAGATCGCACTATTCACGGCGCGTATCGAACAACTTACCGGTCACCTCAAAACGCACGCGAAAGACCATCACTCTCGTCGCGGCCTTTTACGCTTGGTCGGTAAGCGCCGGCGTCTGCTCGACTATATCCACTCGCGAGATTTCAACCGCTATAAGAGCCTTATTGATAAGCTGGGCATTCGGCGGTAGCAACCTCGCGCCGACCCGTGCGGAGCCGTTGTCGCCATTCAGCGAATCAGCCTTTCTAAGGCGTGTCAGGCAAGAGATTCGGCCAAGCAGTTGTCCTCTGGTAGCCGCCCCATTGGTTGCCGCTGGGCGTTGTGGTGCGGAATGAAGCCTCTTGTTGAAATAGTTTTTCCCCAGGTGGACGCGAATGTACCGTAAGTTAGAGATTGAATTCGCCGGCAGGCCATTGTCGCTTGAAACCGGCCGTCTCGCCAAGCAGTCGCATGGCGCTGTGCTCGCCCAGTATGGCGACACGATCGTGTTAGCCACTGTAGTTGCGGCCTATCAAAGCCGAGAAAAAGTCGATTTCCTGCCACTGACTGTGGACTACCAGGAACGCACCTCCGCCGCCGGGAAAATCCCCGGCGGTTTTTTTAAGCGCGAAGGGCGTCCTTCGGAAAAGGAGATTCTTACTTCCAGGCTTATTGACCGCTCCATGAGGCCGCTCTTCCCCAAGGGTTTCGACCAGGAGACCCAGATTATCGTGACGGTGCTGTCCGCCGACCGTGATAACGACCCGGACATGCTATCGCTGATTGCCACCTCGGCAGCCCTGCAGGTCTCCGACATTCCTCATAATGGACCGGTCGCCGCGGTGCGAATGGGGCGAGTCGGCGGCCAGCTCAGAGTCAACCCGGGGTTCGCGGAATTGGAGGCAAGCGATCTCTCGATGGTGGTGGCGGCCAAGCCGGACTCCATCGTAATGCTTGAAGGTGGAGCTCAGATTCTCGACGAAGAATCGGTACTCGAGGCGCTGTTCAGCGCCCACGAAGAAATGCGACCGCTTTTCGAGCTGCAGGAGGAACTGCGACGCCTCGCAGGTAAGCCGAAACGGCAATTCAAGCTCAAGCAGTCTGATCCAGCCCTGCTGTCGCTGGTCAGCGAACGGATGGCGGCTGACCTCGAGGAAGGATTGAAAATTGCGGGGAAAAAAGAACGCAACAGCGCCATATACGCCCTCTCCGATCGTGTAGTCGACGAATTAACGTCTCGCTTCCCTGACCGCGTCAACGACTTGCACGAGGCCACCGAGAAGGTATTACGCGACCGCGTCCGGCGGGCTGTACTCGACCAGGACCGGCGTATCGATGACCGCAGTTCAACTGAAATTCGCCCCTTAAGTGCCCAGGTCCAAGTCCTGCCACGAACGCATGGTTCCGCGCTATTTACCCGTGGTGAGACGCAGGTCTTGGCGACTGTCACCTTGGGTACTTCCTCTGACGAACAGAAAATAGACGCACTGCTTGGGGAACGATTCAAGAAATTTATGCTCCATTACAACTTCCCGCCGTTCTCGACGGGGGAGGTGAAGTTTCTACGCGGTCCGTCTCGCCGCGAAATAGGTCATGGGGCGCTCGCCGAGCGGGCTCTGGCGCCGGTTCTACCACCCGAGGAAACTTTCCCGTATACGATTCGCGTCGTTTCCGAGGTTCTGGAGTCAAACGGCAGCTCTTCAATGGCTACCGTCTGTGGCGGTAGTCTTGCTCTGTTCGATGCAGGCGTGCCCGTCAAAGCCGCCGTCGCAGGTATCGCGATGGGCCTGGTGAAAGAGGGCGACCAGGTACGTGTCCTGACGGATATTCTCGGCGACGAGGATCACCTCGGCGATATGGATTTCAAAGTGGCAGGTACCGCGCAGGGAGTAACCGCCATCCAGATGGACAATAAGGTTGGCGGCATTACGCGCGAGGTAATGCGCCAAGCCCTTCATCAGGCGCGCGATGCGCGCTTGTTCGTCCTCAGTGTGATGGAAAAGGCGATGGAGCAGCCGCGCAAAGAAGTTTCATCCTACGCTCCGCGGATTGTCACCATGCACATCAAACCCGACAAGATCCGGGACGTGATTGGCCCGGGCGGCAAGGTGATTCGCGCCCTGGTCGAGGACACCGGCTGCAAAATCGATATTCAGGATGATGGCACGGTGCTAATCGCTTCCGCTGACGGTACTTCGATGGAAAAGGCGGTCGCTGCCATCGAGGCGATCACGGCGCAACCGGAAGTAGGTCGGATTTATCGAGGCAAGGTCCGCAAAATCGTTGATTTCGGCGCCTTTGTCGAAATTTTGCCAGGAACCGACGGCCTCCTTCATATTTCCCAAATATCAAAAGACCGCGTCCGGCGGGTTGAAGACGAATTGAGTGAAGGCGACGAGATCATGGTCAAGGTGCTCGACGTCGACCGCAACGGCAAGATTCGTTTGTCCATGCGCGAAGCCCAGCAGGACGTGGAACAGAAGGCCAAGTAGTTGCATAAAAGCACTCTTTCCAACGGTGTGCGGGTCCTGAGTGAACCAATGCCACAGATGGTGTCGGCCACCATCGGCATTTGGGTCGAGAATGGATCCCGCTATGAAGAGACGCAGGAAAATGGGGTTTCCCACTTTATCGAGCATCTGCTCTTCAAGGGAACCAAACGTCGCACAGCCGCCCAGATTGCCGAAGAGATAGACGCGGTAGGCGGTGTCTTAAACGCGTTTACCGGCAAAGAATACACCTGCTACTACGCGAAGGTGCTGGGCGAAGATGTCAGGATGACCACCGAGTTGCTGGCGGATCTCTTCCTCGAGTCGGTGTTTGCGCCCGAAGAGATTGATCGCGAACGGCAGGTCGTGCTCCAGGAAATCTCGCAGGCCGAGGACACCCCGGACGATTTCATCCACGACCTCTTCAATATCCATTTTTGGCAGGGCCATCCCTTGGCGCTGCCCATTTTCGGTTCCGTTGATACGGTTAATGCCATCAACCGCAACCTGATGGTCTCCTTTATGGGTGACCGTTATCGGGCGGAGCGGATACTGATAGCCGCCGCCGGCGCTGTCGACCATGAACGGCTGGTAGCCGATTGCGAGAGGTTGTTCGGCACGATTCCAGGCGACGGCCGAAGCACCGAAATAAAACCACCGCGCGAGCAGGTGATGGTGATCAACCATCGGAAAAAGCTTGAGCAGGCGCATCTTTGCATTGGGGGTCCTGGGTTGAGCCAGGTAGCCCCGCTGCGTTATGCGGCTTATCTGCTGAACACTGCGTTGGGCGGCGGTATGTCTTCGCGGCTGTTTCAGGAAGTACGTGAAAAGCGCGGGCGCGTGTACAGTATCTATTCCTTTCTTTCCGCGTTTCTCGATTGCGGCTACTTCGGGATTTATGCCGGGACTTCACCTGAGTGGGTCGACGAAGTGATCGAAGTGTCGCTTACCGAGCTGGCCAAAGTTGCACGCCAAGGACTCAGAAACGAAGAACTCGCGCGGGCCAAGAGTCAGCTAAAAGGCAACATGTTGCTTGGCATGGAATCTACGGACAGCCGTATGAATCGCCTGGCGCGCAACGAGATCTATTTCCGCCGCGACATTCCTCTCGAAGAAATTGCACGCGAGATCGAAGCCGTCACCAACGAGCAGGTGATTGAACTCGCATCCTCATGCTTCAAGCCCGAGCGGATGGGACTAGTCATGCTGGGCGACTTGAAAGGTCGTGAACTCGGACCGGAAGTTTTCGAGCCGCTGGCACGAGGATAGGCTCGCACTAACAGGCCCCGGCTTGTCCCCTTTGGTCGTGGCACCTCCGCGATCCGCCAAGCGGCCCCCCTGACTATCGATCAGGCGGGACCGAGCCAAAGGTTCCATTTTTGATGGCTGTTCCGGTTATCAAAGTTCGGCGGCTTCGTGGTCCGATGCCGCGCTATCACAGCGAGCAGGCCGCCGGCATCGATTTAAGGGCGGCGCTCGACGAAGCTTTGGTGCTCGCGCCACTGACGCGGGCCGCCGTCCCGACTGGCATTGCACTGGAAATACCGCCGGGTTTTGAAGGTCAAATTCGAGCCCGGAGTGGCCGCGCGCTCCTGGAGGGGCTGGCGATCGTGAATTCTCCGGGCACAGTGGACGCCGATTACCGCGGCGAACTGAAAGTCGTCCTCATCAACCTCGGCCAGCTTCCCATCACCATAACACCCGGAGAGCGTGTCGCGCAGCTTATCATCGCGCCGATCGTGCACGCTGAACTCGTCGAGGTCGACCAGCTTGAAACGAGTACGCGTGGGGACGGCGGGTTCGGCCACACTGGAAATTCCTGAACCAATGGAGAGCGCCAGCGCTCGGTTCTGCTTGTCTCAAGACGAGTGAACGAGCGTGCTGTGGGAAACTGCCCTATCGCCGGGCCGAGCGAGCCGCCGCCAACATTGCGGACAGTGGCCGGGCGAATAGAATGATTACGTTATTCTTGTTGCTTCAAAGCGAGGACTGCAGTGGAAAGTACTCCTGAAAAACTCGAGATGCTCTACGAGGGAAAAGCCAAGAAGTTGTACGCGACTTCGGACCCCGATCTCGTAATTTGTTACTTCAAGGACGATGCGACCGCCTTCAACGCCAAGAAACGCGGCACTATCGAAGACAAGGGTGCTATCAACAATCGCATGTCCGAGTTGTTTTTCGGGTTGCTCGAAAATGCCGGGCTGAAAACCCATTTTGTCCGGCGCCTGAACGACCGCGAGATGCTATGCAAGCGGCTTCAGATCATTCCGGTCGAAACCGTCGTGCGCAATATCGTAGCCGGTTCGATGGCAAAGCGGCTGGGACTGGAGGAAGGCCGCGAATTGAGCTTCCCGATCGTCGAATATTATTACAAATCGGACCCGCTCGATGATCCGCTGATCTATCCCGAACACGCAATTCTGTTTGAATGGGCAACAGCACCCGAACTTGAGACAATTCGCTCTCTCGCGCTGAAGGTCAACGAAGAGCTGCGCCGCTTCCTCGACGGCCGCGGAATCATCCTGGTCGACTTCAAAATCGAATTTGGACGCTACCACGGTGACATCCTGCTCGGCGACGAGATCTGTCCTGACACTTGCCGGTTTTGGGATAAAGCCAGCCGCCGCAAGCTGGACAAGGATCGTTTCCGCCGTGATTTGGGTGATGTCGAGCAGGCGTACCAGGAAATGTTGCGGCGTGTGGAGGACTAGTGCGGATTAAGATCTTCGTCACTCCGCGCCAGGGAATTCTTGATCCGCAAGGCCGCGCGGTACAAACCGCATTGGCGAATCTTGGCTTTAGCGGGGTACGCGACGTGCATTTGGGCCGTTACATCATCCTCGCCCTCGATGCATCATCGCAGGCAGCGGCGGAAGAGATGGCCCGGAAAATGTGCGAGCAATTGCTCGCCAATCCTGCCATCGAGGATTATCGCTTCGAGGTAGAGCCCGGATGAAATGGGCAATCGTGCAATTCCCCGGTTCGCTCGACAATGGGGATGCGTTTTATGCGCTGCATCACGTGTTGGGGCACCACGCATCAATGGTCTGGCATAAAGACGAGAGCCTCGGAAATGCGGATTGCGTCGTCCTGCCTGGTGGTTTCAGCTATGGAGATTATCTGCGATGCGGTGCTATCGCCCGTTTCTCACCCATCATGAAGAGTATCAGGAGCTTCGCTGCCGACGGTGGGCTGGTGGTAGGAATATGTAATGGGTTTCAGATCCTTTGCGAGGCCCATCTGCTTCCGGGTGCGCTCACCCGTAACCACTCACTCTCGTTTATTTGCGAGAGAGTCAGTGTGAGAGTCGAAAATAATCAGACGCCATTTACGCGCCTCATGCACCCGGGCGAACTGCTGCGGCTGCCGATCAAGCACGGCGAGGGATGCTACGTCGCACCCGAAGACGAACTGCGTCAGATGGAAGAGCGCGGGCAGGTGTTGTTGCGTTATGTCGGTGGCAACGGGCCCCAGGCTGAGCGCGCAGCACCGAATGGTTCAATGCACGCCATTGCCGGCGTCGCGAACGACGGCTTCAACGTTTTCGGCCTGATGCCGCATCCGGAACATGCAGTCGAAATGGTGCTCGGCGGCACGGACGGTCGCAAAATATTCCAATCGATCGGTGCGAGTGTCGCCGGATGATTCCGGTTTCGCGGCCGAACGAGCCCGTGGTCGATGCGGCTTTGGCGCGTACGCACGGGCTTACCGGCGAGGAGTATGGCGCAATCGAGCGCTGGCTCGGGCGAACTCCAACGTTCACGGAACTCGGAGTGTTCTCGGTGATGTGGTCCGAGCACTGCTCCTACAAGTCGTCTCGCAAGCACCTGAGAATGCTGCCGATGTCGGGACCTCGCGTGGTCAGCGGCCCCGGCGAGAATGCTGGCGCGTTGGATGTCGGCGATGGCTGGGTGGCCGTCTTCAAAATCGAAAGCCATAACCATCCATCCTTTGTGGAGCCCTACCAGGGAGCGGCAACCGGAGTTGGGGGAATCCTGCGCGACATCTTCACTATGGGCGCGCAGCCTGTAGCCAGCATGGATTCGTTGAAGTTCGGCGCCCTTGAACATCCCCGCTCGCGCTACTTGCTGACCGGGGTAGTGGCGGGAATCGGCGGTTACGGAAACTGCGTGGGGGTGCCGACTGTCGCCGGCGAAGTGATGTTCGACGAGGCTTACAACTCGAATATCCTGGTCAACGCTTTCTGTATCGGTCTGGCGCGACGCGAGCTTTTGCAAAGTGCGCGCGCCCGAGGCGTTGGTAACCCTGTGCTGTATGTAGGCTCCGCCACCGGGCGCGACGGAATTCATGGCGCGAGCCTGCTGGCGTCGGCCGAATTCGACGCCGCCAGTGCGTCGAAGCGCCCCACGGTTCAAGTCGGCGATCCCTTTACAGAAAAGTTGCTGCTCGAAGCCTGCCTGGAGGCGATCAGGACCGGCGCTGTCGTTGCCATCCAGGACATGGGCGCCGCAGGCCTCACTTCCTCGTCCAGTGAGATGGCGAGCCGGGGCAGAGTAGGCATCGAACTCGCGCTCGACCAAGTCCCTTTGCGCGAAGCAGACCTGACGCCGTACGAGGTTTTGCTTTCGGAATCTCAGGAGCGGATGCTCCTGGTCGTAGAGAACGGTCGAGAGGGTGAGATAGCCGTAATCTTTAAGAAATGGGATCTCAATGCGATAGTGATCGGCAGGGTAATCGAGGAGCCGCGGTGGCGGGCGCTCTGGAAAGATGAGCTGGTCGCCGATATTCCCGCGCAAGCATTAACTGACGAAGCACCCATCTATGACCGCCCCGCCAGGCCCCCCGAAATCGGCCACGGCGGGGACCGAAAGAATTCGGCAGTGTCAAGGCCTGCCCCGCAGGTAGCCCTTCGCGCACTGCTGGCCAGTCCTAATGTCTGCTCCCGTCGATGGATTTTTCGCCAATATGATTCCATCGTCGGCAGTAACACCATTATGGGCCCAGGCGGCGATGCGGCGGTCCTGCGAATCAAGGGAACTCATCGTGGACTAGCCTTGAAAGTAGATTCCAACCCGCGCGCATGCGCTCTCGATCCATACATTGGCACCGTCTCCACTGTATGCGAGGCGGTGCGCAACGTGGCGTGCACCGGCGCACGCCCCGCCGGGATCACGAACTGCCTCAATTATGGCAGTCCCGAACGGCCTGAAATCATGTGGCAGTTCATCCGGGGAGTTGAGGGACTACGTGACGCGGCAATTGCGTTTAATCTTCCCGTCATCAGCGGCAACGTCAGTTTTTACAATGAGACGGAACGACGTGGGATTCCGCCGACACCGACAATTGCAGTTGTTGGAATTCTCGACAACATCAGCAACCACTTAAAGCATCATTTCATGCAGGCCGGCGACGTCATCCTGGCGATTCGGACCGCGGCGCCGACGCTAGCCGCATCCGAATATAGTGCGCTGTTCGGGTCGGGTAGTGACGAGCTCAGGCGCATCAATCTGAACCGCGAGCAGCGGCTTATCGAAGCGCTGGTTGATGGAGCGGAGCGCGGCTTGATAAGATCAGCGCACGACGTTTCTGAGGGCGGAATTGCGGTCGCACTGGCCGAGGCATGTTTTAGTCCAGACCAAACTGTAGGC
>JAMXLL010000261.1 GCA_024281015.1 Candidatus Binataceae bacterium | reverse complement strand
AAAGCCAGACGCCCTTGAGGTTTATCGCGATAGTGCGGTCGAAGTTTTCCTCGCTGGTTTCGACCGTAGTCGCCATGCGGCCTTCGATGCCGGCATTGTTGAAGGCGCCGTTGATGCGGCCGTAGGTTTGGACTGTTTTCGCGACCATCGCTTCGACCTGGGCGGCCACCGACACGTCGGTATGGATGAAGCTGGCGCTACCGCCGCCATCCTTGATCATTTTGACGGTCCGCTCGCCGCCCTCCTGAACATAGTCGGCTATCATCACCGTTGCGCCTTCCTGTGCGAGCTTGAGAGCCGTGGCGCGGCCGATGCCCGACCCGCCGCCGGTCACGAGCACAATCTTGCCTTCAACGAGCCCCGGCATTTTTGATCCTCCGTTTCCTCAATCGGAACTGTAGTGGTTATGCTAGGAGGTGACAACGAACAGGAATCGTATCTTAAGCGCGGCGCGTACCGAACGTCCTTCGACAAGGCGAGTTTCAGTCGCACCGCGAGTTCCCGAATCCCCCAAGCGTGGCCCAGAATTGATTTCACGATCTCAAACAAAAAGAAATACCACGCCGCCCTTTGGATCGGAAAAACCGCTTCGCGGCTGGAGGGCGAACAATTTTTTCACAACGCCCCCGGACGGGTAATTGGCCTCCCACGGTCAGAAGAGCCCTTTTTTATTTATGGCGCCAGGCGCGGCCTGAACAGTTGAGGTCGAATGCGAAGCCGAGGCTTGGTCCAAGGATGATGGCGCGTTTAAACGCCGCAAAACGGTCCAGTAACCGCTTTGCCCAAAACGCTCATTGTCTGTGTCGGATCATTATGAGGGTGCGACGGGAATGTGCGGACAGTGCCTGATGAATTGTCCCAAGCTCCGCGCTATGGCTTAACAAATTTCAGCACGAAGCGATCCTGAGTGTGATTCAACTTCCAAAACGGTTGGGTGCGGGGATCGTTCGGGTTGCGCAGGACGTCTGAGCTGGCCGCGAGCCGAAAGCCTGCCTTTTCAATTTCACTTACCTCGAAATTTTCATCTATGCGATGAAGCATGTTGGCGTCGCTCGCTCCGCTGCCGGGCTTGGCACTGTTATCGACCAGCCCATAAATGCCGCCGGGTTTCAACGCGGTAAACACGGCGTGGTTGATCTGGTCTCGATTAAAGCCCCGTCCAACCATGTCATGATAGTTCATGTTGATTATGACCGCGTCGAGCGATCCCGGCGGGACCGGCAACAGGTCAGGCGAATCGAACGGCTTGGTGATTTCGACAACGTTGGACATGCCAGCTTCTTTGAGCCTGCCTCGCCAGAGTTCAGCCGCCTTTTTGAATTTGGCCGGCGCTTCCATATTTTGTGAATAGACCTTGCCGTCAGGGCCTACGGTCCGCGCCAGTAGTTCCGTTGTATAGCCGCTGCCGGCCCACAGATCGGCGACCTTCATACCGGGCTTGATGCCAAAAAACGCCAGTATCTGCGCGGGCTTGCGTGACTCGTCCAGTTCGCGGTCAGCGGCCGGACGTGCCGGGGAGTTGACGGCGTCGACAATGTACCCAGGTATCTGCGAAGGCGCCATTGCATGCTCGCGCTCAACCTCGGCAGAGTTCACGTATGGTCCGGTCAAGACCAGGAATGCGATTGCGGCCGGAATTGCGATACATGGGCGATGCTGCAATGGGATTCCTCCTATCGGCTTCGGCGCTCTCTTCCAGGACCGCCTAGCCGTAGCACAAAAATCAACTATATTGTGAGGCATCGATGAGGCGGTGGGGGGCCATAACCAATGAGCACCAGTCTTGAGCAATCAGCCCCGGAATTTGCCGGCTTGCGCGTATTTGCCTTCGAAAGCCGCATGGCCACAGAGACCGCCAGCCTGATCGAGCGATTTGGCGGCCGAGCCACCGTCGTGCCGGCGATGCGCGAAGTCCCATTAGAGGATAATCACCCTGCATTTGAATTCGCCGCCCGGCTCGTGGCCGGCGAGATTGACCTTGTCATTTTTCTGACAGGGGTGGGGGTTCGCGAACTCATGCGCGTTACCGAAATCCGCTATCCGCGCGATCAACTCATCAAGGCTATGACCGGGGTGGCAACAGTGGCGCGCGGACCCAAGCCGGTTAGCGCACTTCGCGGGTTTGGGATAGAGCCAACCATAACGATCCCCGAACCCAACACCTGGCGCGAGATTCTTCTGTCCGTCAACCAGTTGATCCAGCTTGAAGGTAAACGGATTGCTGTTCAGGAATACGGTGTCCCCAATCGGGATTTGATCGCCGGGCTTGAGGCACGCGGGGCCATCGTCTTCCAGGTCCCGGTGTACCGCTGGGCGCTGCCCGAAGAGCGCGGGCCCTTGCGTGATGCCGCATGCGCGATCGCCAACGCAGAATGCGATGTTCTTTTGTTCACCAGTTCGGCGCAGGTCACAAACCTGGTGCAGGTCGCCGAGGCTGCCGGTATCGGAGCGGAAATGCGGCGGCGGATGCAAGACATAGTCGTTGGTTCGATTGGGCCGGTATGTACTCAAGCGCTGCGCGGGCACGGGATCGAGCCTGACCTGGAGCCGTCGCATCCGAAACTGGGCCATCTGGTCAGGGAGGCGGCGGCGCGTAGCGCTGAAATTCTCCGGCAAAAGCGCGGCGAAGTGTTGAAGATCCGGGACCTCTCCGAAATAACACCCGGCGGGATCGAGCGGAGCGCACTGGCGGATCATCCGTTGATGCGAGCTTGCCGCCGGCAGCCGGTACCATACACGCCGATTTGGCTGATGCGCCAGGCGGGCCGTTACCTGCCCCAGTACAAACGAGTGCGCGACCGTCATCCATTTCTGGAGATGTGCCAACAGCCGGAGCTTGCGGCAGAGGTCACGATGACCGCATTCGAGCACCTGGGGGTTGATGCGGCGATAATCTTTGCCGACATTTTGTTACCATTATTGCCGACTGGCGTAGGCCTTAAATACGAAGGCGGCGATGGCCCGCTTATCGAACGGCCAATTCGCAGCGCCTCGGAGCTACGCCACCTGGCGGAAGTGCCGCCGGCGGAATCGCTGGGATTCGTCGCCGAGGCGATCCGAATTGTCCGGCAGGCGCTTTCGAACCGCGCGCCCCTGATTGGCTTCGCCGGGGCTCCGTTTACGCTGGCCTCATACCTGGTCGAGGGGGGTTCATCACGCCAATATCAAGCGACGAAAACCCTGATGTACACCAACCCGGCCGTCTGGCATCAAATGATGGACCTCCTGGCCGGCATGACAGAGGAATATCTAAAACTGCAGATCGAAGCCGGTGTGGACGTCGTGCAGCTGTTCGATAGCTGGGTGGGAAATCTCGGGCCTGACGATTACCGCCGCTTCGTACTGCCGTATACGAGGCGGGTGATTGCGTCAGTACCAGATCGGGTTCCGGTCATCCATTTCGGTACTATCACCAGCACGTTGCTCGAATTGATGCGGGAAGCAGGCGGGGAAGTGATCGGTCTCGATTGGCGTGTCGATCTGGGGACAGCCTGGCAGCGCCTCGGTCCTGACGTCGGAGTGCAGGGTAATCTCGATCCCGTAGCGCTGTTCGCAGATATCCCCGAGATCAGGCGCCGAGCCCGCGAAATTCTCAACGGAGTGGGTGGCCGTCCTGGACACATCTTCAACCTGGGACATGGAATTCTGCCGCAGACACCAGTTGATCATGTGCGCGCACTGGTCGACATGGTGCACGAGATGAGCGCGAGATAGCAGCCGGAGGGAGTCCGCAGCACGCGGCTAAAAAGTGGGCGTTGCGATCTTCTGCGAAATCGCACGCAGGTGATCGATGAATGGTATGCAAC
>JAMXLL010000260.1 GCA_024281015.1 Candidatus Binataceae bacterium | reverse complement strand
CGTACAGACTGACGAGAGGAATGAGAGCCAGCAGATAGCGGGTTAGCGGGTGTGACCTAGTCCCCGCGGTCCCCACGATGCCCAATCCGGCAGCGCCCAAACCAGCCACCAGAATAAGTTTCCACTTAAACAGGTCGATTCTTGCCTTGGAGCGTTCAGCTATCTCACCGAGTAGGTCCAGGAGACAATGAATCCCATACCCCGAGCTGAGGGTCTACCTTTCAAAAAGTCATGCCCGTTGCGTTCTCAACTCTTTCTGCCCATATCGAAAATCTTCCGCCTTGGGCTGCTCTCGCCGGGTCTCTCGTGCCAGTTCGCGGACAACGCGCTTGGCCTTCCCTTCGGTGATTCCGTGGGGCGGTGGCACTTGAGGAAGGTTATTTTGAGCCCCGATGGATTCGGGGGTGAAGTACGAACCGTCAAAATCGAACCCAGTTGGTGTAATTCGATACGTTAGAGGGATTCAAAGATGATTCTCTCTTGCCGACAAGCTACACCGGCTAGAACTCACCGTATGGACCTTGAGCGCATAGTTAACGACATTGCACATGCTTTGAAGCTGATCGATTCATCAGCGGTTCCGTTCAAGAATTACCAAGCAGGTGTCGGACCCTATAGCGAACCACAACTCCTAAAAGCAAGGTCGTTTGCCACTCAAAACAAGTAAGTTGACTGCCCCTATCCTCTCATCTCATCACAGATGCGATGCGCCGCCTCTCAGCACTGATTTCGTTCTGCTCAGTGAGAGGTTTTGTCTTCACAGCCTCACTCATTTCGGCGCAATCTGCTTCAAATTTCGCATTAGTCTTGTACTGGTCCAGACTCGCCGCCAACTCACACGCCGTTAACATATACGCGGCACACTTTACGTCGGCGTTCTCGGTTTCCGGTTTCTTCTCACAGAACGGCTGCCCGGTATGAATTAACCTCTGCACCGCCAAGGATGTATCGTCCGCCCTTACCGGCAGGGCGAACGCCAATACCGGCGCAATCACAAGAAGCAACGAAGTCCTCGATTTAGCTGGCATCCCTGTCACCCCTTCCATGGCGAAGTGTGATTCTACCCCTGCCTCCGCCGTTACTGCCAGCAAGCCGAGACGACAGTAGAAACCTGTCGAGACGATGAACTCGGCGGCGGGCTGTGTCGCGCACTCGCAACAATGAGCGGCGCGGCGCTCATCGCGGTGATGACCCGCTGCACCCAGCCTTGTGCTTCGGTCAACATTCCCAGCCAGTCGCGCCGCTCTGAGTCGCTCAGAGCTTTTTCACCACCTCCAGCACGGCCAGCACCACCAGCCCGGACATTTCAGCCAGCAGGGCGGTGAAAAACAGGCAGGCAAGGACCGTGAAGACACCAAAGAAAAATCTCGCGGGCAGGGTCAATAACTTCATCATGGTGGTACAACTCCAGACGGTGGGAACCGGGGCGGTGGTCCAGTGGCAATGGGCACCGGACCAAGCGGGGAGAAGCCGCTGCGGGCCGCCCCGGAAGACTTTGCTAGTTTCTTGCTGAGAAACCGGACAAATTAGGCCAAATTCGAGCAACCCCGAATGCAGAAACACCTTGGTTTTGTTGCTAGAATTTGCTGCTGATGGCCGGACAATGTTAACGCCCGATGAAATCAGCGATCACCTCGAACGGGTGCGCGACCGCATCTCGGTAGCGGCCCGGCAGGCCGGCCGCCCAGCTGGCGCGGTCCGCCTGGTGTTGGCCAGCAAGACTCAACCGCCATCGGCCGTGGCCGCGGCTTTCGACGCGGGAGTTCGGGAGTTTGGTGAAAATTACGTGCAGGAGGCCATTGGTAAACGATCCTCGCTCGGCCAACGCGACATTCGATGGCATCTCATCGGCCATCTTCAGACGAACAAGGCACATGCAGCAGTTGAAGCTTTCAGCCTGATCCAAACTCTGGATAGTCAGCGCCTGGCCGCCGCCCTTTTCCGTTTACGTCCCTCGCCGCTGATGCCGGTGCTGGTGGAAATTAACCTGGCGGGGGAAAGCTCCAAGAGCGGCGTTGAGCCCGCACTAGCCGAGGCGCTTATAAGTTCAGCGCGTGATCAGGTGGAAATTCAAGGCTTGATGGCGATTCCACCTCCGGCCGCTGCTCCCGACCTGGCGCGGCCATTTTTCTCTCGGTTGCGGCAACTGCGTGACCGGCTTTCGGCTGCCACTGGGCTGGGCCTGCCCGAACTGTCGATGGGCATGACAGATGATTTCGAGGCCGCCATCCTGGAAGGTGCGACCATTGTGCGTGTCGGCCGCGCAGTTTTCGGCGAGCGTTAACATTTGACGCGCGTGACGCTCGTAAAGTTCGCAATGGATGGAGATAGAGGATGAAGAAGCTCGGTTTTATCGGAGGCGGCAATATGGCGGAGGCGTTGATTCGAGGACTTCTCGCCAATGGAGTCTTCGATGCTTCCGATCTAATCGCTTCCGATGTCGACCGGAGCCGGAGGCAACGCCTTAAGCGCATTTTTAAGATCGATGTAAGCGATCGTAATGATCAGGTGGCGCATGAGGCTCGCGCGCTACTGCTCGCCGTCAAGCCTCAGAACATCGATGAGGTGCTGACAGAACTTAAGATCGCCACCGAAGTCATAAGCTCAATCCGGCCAGCCACGATCGGTCCATCCGTTCGCACCGGCAGCAAGCCGCCGAAGAAATCTTCCTCAATGACCCTGCAGCCGCGGCTTTTCATTTCTATTGCTGCCGGCATCACCATTTCCCGGTTGAGCGAAGGGCTGGGCCCGCGTGCCCGCATTGTCCGGGTGATGCCCAATGCGCCGGCGATGGTCGGGGAGGGAATGGCAGCCATCGTGCGCGGGCCGGCAGCATCGGCGGCCGACGAGGCTTTCGCACTTAGAATTTTCAACGCAGTCGGCGATGCTGTCAGCCTCAAAGACGAGAGAATGCTTGATGCAGTGACGGCACTCAGCGGGAGCGGCCCAGCCTACGTCTACCTTTTTGCCAAAGCCATGGCGGATGCCGGGGTGGCGGAAGGCCTGCCGGCGAATCTCGCGCTTCGGATGGCGCTCAAGACTATTCGTGGTGCCGAGACTAACATGCGACAATCGAAGGTCGGTGCCGACGAGCTGATCAGAGTGGTGGCCTCACCCGGAGGAACCACTGAGGCGGCCTTGCATAAGTTCGTGGATTCGAGATTTTCTGATATCGTAGCAGGCGCGTTGCACGCAGCCGCCGAACGGTCGCGCGAACTGGGCCGCTAGGAAGAGGTTGGAGTGCTATTTGGGAAATACGGTGGAGAAAAGTCGGAGTCGTGCTTCATCCAAGCCTTGCGCAAACGATCACCTACATACTCTCGTCGTTGCTTCAGCTGTATTTTTGGCTGGTTATAATTTCAGCCATCCTCTCGTGGATCCAGCCGAGTCCGTACAGTCCTATTTATCCAATAGTGAACTTCGTCTATGCAGTGACTGACCCCGTCTTTGATTTTGTGCGTGAGCATGTACCAGTGGTCTTCGGAGGCATCGACCTGGCGCCGATGGTAGTGATCGTGGTTATCTGGTTTCTCCAGATGTGGCTATTGCCGACACTGGGCAATCTGCTAACCCCGAGTTATGGCGTAGGCTGATGATTTCGGAGCCGTTCCCATGAGCCGAGGCCCTGGACCAGCGACGGTCTAAGCCGCACGAGATGCCAGCGGCAGAGCAGCGTCAATGGCTTGCCCGAGGTCCGGACTGCGTTTACCTGCACGTAGTAGCCAAGCCGGGTTCGGCACGGCAGCGCATTTTGCGGTGCGACGCGCGTGGGCTGCTTATTGAGCTTAATTCCCAACCATCAAAGGGCCGCGCTAATGTGGAGCTGATAGCGTTCTTAGCGGAGCTATTTGGCACTCCCCGCGGGTCGGTCACCATAACTCGTGGCCAGACCGCGCGGCTCAAGACCGTGCGCATCGAAAACCCACAAGAAGCCCGGGTCCGGGCGCTGCTCCAGGCCTATTCGTAGAACCCGACCAGCGCACGGACTGCATCCTCAGTGGCCACTTCCGGCTGCCATCCCAGAACTGCGCGGGCTTGTGAAACGTCGGCCAACGTGTCGTGCGCATCGCCTGGGCGCGGTGGCAAGTAGACCGTTGCACCTCCGACCAGTTGCGCGATTCGATTAACGCTCAGATTATGCCCGCGGCCGATATTGATGGCTCGACCATCGGCGACGGCACTGTCCATTGCAAGGAGATTGGCGCGCACGACGTCGTCGACATGAGTGAAGTCACGGGTTTGCGTCCCGTCGCCGTGAATCGTAAGCGGCTCTCCTGCGCGCTTCTGGCGGATAAAGACGCTAATCACGGTAACGTATGCGCCTTCCGTGGCCATTCGCGGTCCATACACATTAAAATAGCGGAGGGTCAGTGTTTCCAAGCCGAACAGTTTATGAAAAATGCGAGTGTACTGCTCGCCTGTCAGCTTTTGCAGCGCATAGGGATTGAGCGGGTTTGGCGCCATTGTTTCCTCCAGCGGAAGGACCGGCTGATCTCCGTAAACCGAGGAAGAACCTGAATAGACTACCCTCCGTACTCCACTGTCACGCGCCGCGACCAGCACGTTTAGTGTGCCGACCACGTTGACCATATGCGTTTCGAGCGGACGCTCAATCGAGACCATCACGCGCGGCAGTGCCGCGGTGTGAAAGACACAATCGGCACCGGTGAACGCAGCGCGCAATGAGTTCGCGTCACAAATATCAGCTACTCGAAGATCGGCGTGCACGTTCAAATACTCCCGGTGGCCAGTAGTGAAATTGTCCACCACCCGTACGTGCAGGCCGCGGGCGATGAGCGAGTCGATGAGATGCGAGCCGATGAAGCCGGCGCCGCCGGTGACGACCACTGTGCGCGGCGGTCCACTCTCTGCCATAGATTATTTTGAGCCCAACCTATAGCGAAAATCCGAAACCACCGCCGAAGCCAGTTGCCGGACCAAAACTGAAGCCGACGCCGGGACCGAATCCACCAGGTGGTCCCCACGGCCCTGAGGGCTGCCGATAACGTTGTGCCTCCAGTGCTTGGCGGTCGTTTTCGGCGGTCTGATTATCTTTTTTCAACAATTGAAACCGATCGTAGGCGGCTTGATCACCATGAAAGAGGCATCCGCAGTAATCCGGATCAGCCAGCCAGTAGTTCGCAGCACCATGCTGGTCAACATAATAACCCAGCTTCATCGGCGGCAAGGCTCGCAGCCGGCTCTTCTGCTCAGGGCTGGAGGCCTGCAGAGGCTCGAAGCCGGCCGTGTCGAGCATCGGTTCAATTTCCTGAGCCTGCTCCTGGAGAGTTTGGGGCGGCGGTTGCGCACCAATCGCGTTCAGCGTCGCACAGCCGCATAGTGCAGCGATTAGGAGGACCACTCCATTGCGCATCAGACAGTCGCGTTCGATTGCCCACCGTCCTACGTGTCGGCGTGCTGATCGCATGGTCCTCCATCTACCATCTCACACGAATTGCCCATCAGTAATCTGGCCCATGAGTAATCTGATCGACGCGCGTTGGCAAACGCGCGGCTGATCGGCTAACAAGTTAGCGAGGAGAACGCCATGATTCCATTGCTCCCGGTGGAAGAAGCCATCCGGCGTGGTAAAGAAGTCGGGCTCGATGACAGGTTTGCAACTCTAAACGCTTTTCGGGCGATGCTGCACAGCAGTCGCGCGGCCGGTGCGGTAGCCGAGCTGCTGCAAACCCTGATGTTCCATAATACGTTGAATGCGCGAGCCCGCGAACTGGTAATCTTGCGCAACGGCTGGCGCACCGGTTCAGAGTATGAGTTCTGTCAGCACGTGCGGGTCGCGCACGATCTCAAGATGACCGACGAAGAGATCCTGGGCATCCGCGATCCCAACAATTGCCGCGCCTACAACGAAGTCGATCGCGCGGTGATCCGGATGGCCGACGAGTTATTGGACGACTCGCAGGTTTCGGCAGATACCTGGGGCCTGTTGCAGCAGGCTTTCCCTGATGGTGAGTTGGTTGAGCTGCTACTCGTCGCCGGGTTTTGGCGCATGATTGCCGGCTACCTAAAGACGGCAAAAGTTCCGCTTGATGCTGGCGTACCGAGCTGGCCCGAAGGCAAAGCGCCCGGTTGATGTTGTGTCGCTGAAAAGGGGCGTTTCCACAAGATTATCGGCGCGCCGGAGGTAAGTGAGGCGTGTATCCCGGGCTTGAGGTATTGCACTCAAAGCCATTCGAAACGCTTCAAAAGCTGCGCGACTTAACTAGAGGGTTGAACGAGCAGTCAATGCTCGGATAGGACGGGATCTCCCCACCTTGACCGCGGCTCTCGAGGGCGAGTTTGAGCAGCCCCCACGACGATCTCGATCCCGTCCTGGTAAGATAGCAATGTTTGTCAGTGACCCTCGACCGCCGCAGCAAAAGGTAACTGAGTGCGCACTTTTTGTCAACACTCAGTATGGCTGAATTAACATATTGATTAGAGAGTGGCGCAACCCAATAAAGATGGGCGGCAAGGGATTGCCGCCCATCGTCCCG
>JAMXLL010000259.1 GCA_024281015.1 Candidatus Binataceae bacterium | reverse complement strand
TGACTCAGCGCGCGATGGGTAGATGCGAGAACTTCAATGGAGATAGTGACGTCGCCGCGTACGTGTTTTCTCGTGGGCGGACTGGTATGTATCTGATAGTCAATCCAAGGTTCGTCATTGCTTTTGCGTCTAAGCATCTCCGGATTCAATCGCCCTCGATGCTAATTTGACTCCCTATCTTAACTTGCGCTGCTTATTAATTACCTGACGAAGTCGACCACTGCGGCCATTGTCTTTGTTCATGTGCAAGTACCCTGGGCCTGATCTCCCAGAATGAGCAAAATGAGTGTCGGGTCATTGTCACAGTGCGACAGCAATTCGCGGACAATGCCTCATGAATCTGCATATGGCACTCGTTTTGAGGCGTGTCATCAAGCTTAATGGAGAGGTCTAACCGTGCTGGCTGGCAGTGTGGCGCAACCGGCGATTACGCTGGCAGTTCTTCCAACGGTACGCCGCGTCCAGACCGCAAGGCGGCGCGCGCCGTGGCGACTCGGCGCAGAAACCCCGGATGGTGCTCGAGGCGATAATCGGACCAGTCCTCCTCGCTCTCAAAACCGATAAGTATGCCCGCCGGCTTTCCGTGGCGCGTGATCACGATCTCCTCGGACTTGGCGAGCCTTAAATATCGTGACAGGTCACCTTTAACTTCGGCCAGTGCCACCCGGCGGATCGGCGGTTCCGTGCTCGGTAAGCGAGCGCGCCGCCTCAGCTTTTGTGACGATAGCGAGGATTTCGACGGTTTTGATCGTGACGTCATAGAAGACTCTTACCTCTCCAATTCAGAGCCTATACTGTGGCTGACTTAAACCCCGTAGACGCTTGATTCGGCTCTTGCTCCTCCGAGTCGGCTCCTGCCGTAAGTGGCGCTCCAGAGCGTCCCGAACCGCAGCGCGGTGGTAAGCGGGCAAAGCTCGATAAGCCTTTGCTGCGGCCGGGCCAGGACGTCTCATATCGCATCTGGCCAGAGCATAGCCAGAATTATTCGGCCCTCAAATCTTGCGACAGTGCAGATGAAAGACACGCTCTGCTAGAGGTCAGCCGTTTGAGTATCCCATGGGACGTTCGCAGCGACCACTGCTTGATGGTTGGGGCCTCGCAACAATCAGTCGTGCAAAAAGTCTTTGAACCGCTCTGGTCTTAGTTCGGTGTAGCGCATCGTGTGCTGGATGTACTTGTGGCCGAGATAAAGTTGAATCGCGCGCGTATCCTGGCCGGGAATCGCGAGATAGAAGCCCATCGCATGCCGGAGCATGTGCGAATGGGCCGGAAACGTAAAGCCGGGCGACCTTGTCCGCCTCGCCCAGCACGTAATGAACCGTGGGCAAGGTCATCGGGCCACCGCTGCTCAGTGTATCGGCGGCTGGACGATAACCCCCTGAAAAAAGCTGTTCTTGCGCCCATCGACGGTCGTCGTCGTCAACTCGCAGACGTAATTCCCGGGCTTTTGATAGGTATGAGCAATATAGAGTTCAGGCGGCAAAGACGAAACGGTGCCGTCGCCGAAGTTCCATGAATAAGTCAGGAAACCCAAGCCCTCGGGATCGTGTGCGAGGACGAAAAAGCCCACGCTCAACGGGGCGGATCCATAGGGCGGCGTCACGATCATTGAACCTTGCACCGGTCCCGGAATATGCAGGTTTTCGATCGGCGGGACCATTTCATTATTTGCCGGACTCGGCGAAGCCATCGGGCCGGTTCCATTCAATTCGCTGCCGGCTTCGGGCCCCATTTGCGACTGCGGCGCCATCTGCGCATGGGACGTGAGTGTAAACACAGGCAGGCCAATTGCCAGCAGCATCGGAACCAAGCGCGGGGCGCGGTAAAGGGACACGCGCAGGAACGAGCGCTTAACCTTCAAACAATTCTTCACCTCATTTAGTCTACGTAAATGAACCTCGGGCGGTCGAGTCCTGCAGTCGGCATTCACTCGGCCTTACCGAGACTTGAAGAAGGGATCATGGCACAAACTATTGCCGCCGCAGCAGTGGTGGCAGTACAACTCAAAAGAGGTGCGGATCGGACGGAACCCGGCTGACAGCGAGCTGTCGCGGCGGCGCGCCGCAACTGAAGCTCCCGGCCAATTAAACCCAAGTTAAACAGGCGGCAAGTGAAACAGCTCAGAATACCCGCGGCTTTCATGCGCGGTGGCACCAGTAAAGCCATTATGTTTTTGGAGCGCGACCTGCCGCATGACCGCTCTCTGTGGGACCGCATCTTCGCCGCCGCGCTGGGCAGTCCCGATCCTAGCGGCCGCCAGCTCGACGGATTGGGCGGTGGGCTGTCGTCGTTGTCCAAGATCTGCGTGATCAGCCCTTCCACCCGTCCCGATGCCGACGTCGACTATACTTTTGCCCAGGTGCAGATTGGAAACGGCGCAGTCGATTACAGCGGAAACTGCGGCAATATGTCGTCGGCGGTCGGGCCGTTCGCGATCGATGAAGGTTTAGTCAAGACGAGCGGCACCGATGCTCTGGTGCGCATTCACAACACCAATACCCGCAAGATTATCATCTCGCGTTTCCCGCTCGAGGATGGCCGAACCGCGGTCGACGGCGGCTTTGTTCTCCCGGGCGTGGCAGGAACGGGAGCGCCGGTGCGCCTGGATTTTCTCGATCCGGGCGGTGCTGGCACCGGCAGCTTGCTGCCGACCGGCAACCCCGTGGATCAGATCGAAATGCCCAATCGATGCATCGAAGCTTCGATGATCGATGCGGCCAATCCATGTGTCTTCGTGGCCGCCGAGGCGATGGGGATGAGCGGCACTGAGTTGCCCGGCGAACTCGAAGCCAATCAGGCTTTACTAGCCGAGCTCGAGGCGATCCGCGTTGCCGCAAGTTTAAGAATGGGCCTTGCACGGACGCCCGAGGAAGCCGCGCGCAAACCGAGTGTTCCCAAGATCGCTATGGTAACCGCACCCAAAGCGGCGCGAACTCTCTCAGGCCAGCCACTCGGCGACGATGCGGCTGACGTTACAGCCCGCATGCTCTCGATGGAGCAGCCCCATCGAGCGATCCCGCTGACCGGCGCGATGTGTCTGGCGGTTGCGGCGCGAATCGAGGGAAGTTTGGTTCATCGCCTTGCGCGGCACCCGGCTGACCAGGAGGACCCGGTGCGCATCGCGCAGCCCTCTGGCTTGACGGTTGTGGGTGCATCGGTCCGTCGCCAGGGCGATTCATGGCACGTCGACCAGGCGACCGTCTACCGCACCGCCCGCCGATTGATGGACGGCGCGGTGTATATCCGCGCTTCCGAGCTCACTTAAATCGGTACGGCGAGACGTCTCCATCCCTGCTAAATCGCGATCGGCAACGCGATCTCATCAAATGGAAGTCCGTGACGATTTCGGATTGTGCGCGACAGAGTCAGCCGTTCGCCTGGAAAGTTTAGAGTATCTGGCCCAATCGTCGTCTCGTCCTCGACCATAGAATTTTAAATTCACTACGAATAGCGCGCGTAGATTGGCGCTGAAATCGAATATTTCAATGTTAACGTATATTAACTGCCGGTAAGCCACTCAAGACCGCGCGGAGCGAACTGCAAAGAGCGTTTGGCCTTTTCATTCGACGCCCCGCGCAGCCGCGTCGCATAGTAAACAGCGTCGGCACCGATAGTGGCCAAGCCCTCATGTTCCGTGACACGGCGCGGCTCTGGTGCTCCGACGGCCCGCGCAAACGCGGGCAGCCATACGCACTGAGGCGATGGACTATCATCTACCACGTTGTAGATCCCCGGAGCCGATTCGACCGAAGCGGCAGTCGCCAGCGCTGCGTCTTCAATGTGCACGAAGCTATAGACTCCCTGGCCCTTGCCGATGATGGCGAGCTCCCGCGCCCTTACCTGTTCGCCGAGATCGCCATCCCTGGTGTACCAGGTACCCGGTCCGTAAAAGAATCCGTAGCGAAGTATTACGCAGTCTATATCAGCGCCACGCAGCGCCGTTGCTTCGAGTTCGGCATACATCCGCGCGCTGGCAGCGACGCCAGGAGAAGCATCGAGCGCAAAAGGTGCAGACTCATCGGCCGGGCCCGGGCCCGGCGCATACCAGAATCCCGATGACTGTAGCAGATACCGACGCACACCGGCGTGACGAATAGCGGCCAGCAGGTGCTTGTTGCCTTCAATGCGAACCTTACGGTCCCGTTCTGCCGCGGTTTGCATTTCCGCCGGTGTGTAATGCTTGGGCAACGACGTCAACTCGTTGATCACGGCATCCGGCCGAACCCGAGCGACCGCGGCCTTAACCGAGTCGCTATCGAGTGCGTCGGCGATGATCGACTCGACACCTTTTTCTTCCAAAAAGCCTGCCGATTGCTGCGTGCGCACTAACGCGAAAACCGTGTGGCCGGATCGTTTCAGACCATCGATAAGTGGCCGGCCGATAGCGCCGGTTGCGCCGGCAATGAAAATTTTCATTGGATAATATCCTTTCTGCAGTGCTCGCATCGTCAGCGTTGATTTCGCCTATTACCAACTCGCGGAGTGGCCCAAATCGATCATCTTCGCTACCTATATGATTCGAATTTCACAGAGAAGAGCAGACAATGAAGAATCCTACGCTCATATTGTTTCTCGTATGTAGCCTGTTGCCCATATCCAGCCCGCTGTTTGCACAACAAGCAAAGGTGACCTCGCTGATGTCAAAACCGATGCCGGATAGTCCAGGTAAGGAACTTCTGATGATCTCGGTCGAGTATCCTCCAGGTGCCTCCGACCCGGTCCACCGCCATAACGCGCAGGCTTTCCTCTACGTGCTGGAAGGCAGCGTAATTATGGGCGTGAACGGCGAAAAGCCTGTGGCCCTCAGTGCCGGACAGACCTTTTACGAGGGTCCCAACGATGTTCACACCGTCGGCCGCAACGCGAGCAAGACGATGCCAGCCAAGTTCCTGGTGTTCATTATTAAAGACACCGGTGCACCTGTTGTGATTCCAGGGAAATAGCTTCCGCTAAATCGGTAAGCCTGGACGCTGGCGCAATTCTGGCAGGATGATGGGTCAGTCCCCCCTCTTCTCATCGACTCGGCACAAATCGCAACTTAATGAATTATCGAGAGGGACAAAGGGACGCCGCGGCGGAAACGATCCGCGCGCACCTATATGGTCAGCGATACGCCGTCACCTCGTCCCCGGCTTCGGTCGCGCTGCCCTTCTCGATGCATTACTTGGCTTGGATCTCGACGATGAAGCCGTCGGGGAGTTCACGTTTGCCGCCGATAAAGTCGCCGGCGATGTCGCTGACCCATAGCTTGTTCTCGACAAACTTGACACCCGAGGGGTTAAGAAATCCGCTCGCCACCAGTTGCGGTCTCCCATCCGGCCCCACTCGATAGACCTTGCCGTCGGCGGCCACCCTCTGCGTCATCGGAACTTCGATACCGCTTGGTCCGCCAAACGTCGGACCCGCATCGGCGACGAAGATCTGGCCCTCATAAGAGCCAAAGCCTTTCGGCGCGATGTCCAGACCCATCGGCGCATCCAGCCCCTTGGCGGCTGGCTGATCATCAATTTTCCCGTCTGGCGAGATGCGAAGAACCATCCCGCCGCCGATCTTCAGTCTGGAAACCGACAGATCGCCCCCTTTTTGGTTCGCCTGGGTTGTCACAAGCATTTGCTTCCCGTCTGTGGTGAAACCGAGGCCGGCCGGTCCGCCATATTTGCCGACGTCAACAAAAGCGGAACAAGCTCCCGCGCCGTTCATCTGGTAAACAACACCGTTAAGCAAAGTCGCAGCAAAAAAGCGATCGCCAAAGGCGCTCTTCGCTGGCCCAAAGCGCGCGTCCGCCCCCGCGCCGGCGATTCCATTGCCCAGTTCGCCGGCCTTTGGCAGGGCACAGATGAGGGTGGGTGCGTATTTCTTCGTCGGATCAAGCCGCTGGATCACGTGATTCATGAAGATACCGCCAAACCCGGCCTTCGGCTGCGATAGTTCCACGAACTGCCCGGCCATGTTGCCAAATCCGGCTGGCGCGAATCCCCCGGCAATCAATGGCAAGCTGACGGTATATGGCACGATCACGGTTATCTTGCCCGTCGCGCTCACCGCGAGTAGTCGGCCGCCGGTCCCGTCCACTTCTCCGCCGTCATCGATTAGCCATACCGCACCCTCGCGTATGAATGGGAATAATGGGTCGTAAAGCTGACCCGGGGGCACCAGTATCTTTGCCGTGAAGCCGGGCGCTGTCTTGATTGTCGGCGGCGCAAGCAGCCGCGCCACAACCCGTTGCGCTTCCGTCTCTCCGTGCGCTCGCCGGCTCAGCCCCGTCACGAGCGCGAGACAAAGAGCTAGTAAGGTGAGCCCCTTCAGATACTTTGCTTTCATTTTTCCCCTGGTTAGCGCGACGCAATTGCATCCGAATCCGGCTGGTTCGCCCGATTCTAATTGGTCCTAGTGATGAATCTCCTCCGAGATTTCTACGAGTGTGCTGGTCATCATAGCTAATACGCTGGACTGCCCAAAAAATTGCCCTCCGGCTATTTTCGCTTTCTAGCAGATACCAAGCGGCGCCAGGCATTAGCCAGTACCCGGTCAGCCAAAAAGAACTGTGATGTCGTCCAATTTCCATGTGGTCTCCAGCGGTTTCGCTGCGCTGAATTTTATCTTTGATCCGATTGTTGTCGCCGTTCGTGAGCACCGGCAACTAGTCTCCCCACTACGTCTCGGCTGCGAGCCACTGTTCACGGGGCCCTGCCTGTGCTTCGTCATCGCTCCTATTTCCTTCATGTTGTTGGATGTTGGTGCGCGTCAGGCTGGCTCCAAGCGGGAGGCCCGTTCGCTCACTGGAAAGGGGTAGAGCCTGCTGCGCCATGAACTCCCTCACCCCGACATCCGCCCGTCGGTTGACGGCAGACTGAGCCCTGCCTGGAAGAAGATAATTGCGGAAATAGCAAGCTGCATAGGCGACGGTGCTTGGCAAGCATCCATCTAACCTGCACGCCAGGACCTTCAACTACCCTACCCCATCATTCGTTTGAATGGACTTGCTCCGGTTTGATGGACTATCCGAAAAGGGCGACAGTATGTGCTGCAGAAGTGAAACCGTAAAGAAGGACCGCCGACCGAAACGCCGCTCTCCGGCTATACTGCGCTGAACTGCGACCCATCAGCGCCGAAGCCCATGAGAGGAATTCGATGAAACGAAGTTC
>JAMXLL010000258.1 GCA_024281015.1 Candidatus Binataceae bacterium | reverse complement strand
CGACTTCGATCAGAACGAGCGCGCCGTGATGCGTTATGCAGTAGAAGCGACCGACAATGTCACGGTCAACGATACCACGTTCGACGCACTCCGCCGTTTTCTCGACAATCGCCGCATCATGGAGCTGGTGATGAACGTGGCAATGTATAATGCGGTTGCGCGTGTCATCGTACCCTGTGGCATCGAGCTCGAGCCCGGCGCAAGGAAAAACTAACTCTATCTGTTCTTAGCCAGCGTGGCTGCATGTGCCAGAGCGGCGGGCGTGCGCGAGTCCGGGAACTTCCACAAGTTTCAGATTCGAAGCAATGGTGTCAGAAGCTCAAAGGAACGTACAAACCAGCCAGAACTGTAAAGGGCGTTCCGACTTTCGGAATACCGCCGCCTAGATCTACGGTATACGTCTGATCGAATGCGTTTTGGATTTTCAGATAACCCTGGCATGGCCCGAACCACGGCTTTTTTGAAAGGCTGGCTAAGGATCTGGACCAGGTGATGTTCGTGACAAAATATGACGACTGGACGTCGTGGTTATCCGAGTCTTCATACTGCTTGCCTTGATATTGCTCCTGCAACCAAATGTCGCCGATGAACGTGTCGTTGTAGCGGAGGCCGATATCGAAGGTGTTCCAAGGCACTAAAGTCAACCGTCGACCGGTCAGAGTTGGATCTGGTGGGCTGCTGGTCAGGGTCGCTTCCGACCGCAAATAGTGAACCGACAAACTTAACCCGGGATTACTATCCGACCATCGCAGCCAATTGAGCCAAAAAAAATTGTATTCGAAATCGACCTGATAACCACGGATTCGAGCCCGCCCGAGATTTTCACGAGTTCGCTCAAGATCTTCTCCGGTTTCAGGATTGGTGGCGGTCACGACATCGCTAATCGGGCGGTGTAGATAATCCCAATAACCCGTCCATACCAAAATCAAACCAGGAATTCTGGTGAATCGCGCGCCTATCTCACCTCCATCGAAGAATTCTGGGGATAAATTTGGATTTGGCAGCAGTACCAAGCTCTCAACGCTGGACTGACGATAGAGTTCGGCGAGCGTGGGTGAACGGTATGCTTCATACGCACCGGCCCGGAGAGTGAGCCATTTCCAGGGTCCATATCGAAGTGCGAATCTGGGGCTAGTCGCGCTTCGCATTCGATTGGCAAACAGTAGCGTTGAGGAAGGACTACCCGAGGGGGTGTTGACTATCTTGCCAGCAAGGTTGGCAAGAAAATCACCTCTGACCGAGAGGTCGAATTCGATATTGTCCGCTGGACGGTATAACTCTTCTAAATATGTCCCCAAAAATAGTTGCTGACCGGAGCTCTCTTTGCGATCAGCAATCGCTGAACCAGCCGAGTTAAAGAACGAATCGTCGCTCTTGCCATCAATCAAACGAAAATCCCCGCCGGCTCCCGCCTGATGATGCTCGAAAATACGGCGCGTCCAGGTTAGGAATCCACCAACGTCGGTGGCTGGTACGGTCTGGATCTGGGTTGCCGTTTCGCTCGTTCGGGTGGCATTGGCGACCGAAAAGTTTTGGTTGTAAGTGGACAAATGAGCATATGCGCTGGAGTTGAAAACGTCGCCGATATTATCGGCGTAAGAACCGCCACCATTGATGAACCCGCGGGTTACACTAGCGCCTCTGAACGGTGACCCGAGATCAAGATTTTCGTGATAGTAACTGCCCTGCAGGAAACCCAAAAACCCGGTTCTCGCTTGGTAATCAAGGCGCCCGTTAAATAACTCATGAATCGAACTGGAGTTGTGGTCTAGCGGTCCGCGAAATCTACGCTCTACGATGTCCCAGCCACTGGTGTTGAAGAAGTCCGACTCCAAGGTTAGGCGAATCGGACCGAATGAATAAGCCCCCCACCATGCATCTTGAGTAGTATTATGGTTGCCGTAAGATGCTTGAATCCCTACGCCATCTGATTGCTGACGCTTACCGATGACGTTAATAACTCCCCCCTCAGCTTCATTGCCCCACAGATCAGATCCACCGCCTTCGACGACCTCAATGTGATCGATGCTGTTCAGCGGGATCTCGTCCCAGTACACCCAACCCCCGAAAGCATCGTTAATCGGAACTCCGTCGCGCAATACTAAGGCCCGGCTGGCTCCGCCCGGCCCGACTCCCCTAAGAGTCACTCCCTGCGCTTCCGGATCTTCTGCGGGTGCCGTTACCATGCTGCTGGACCGCCGAAAAGTATTAAAGCCAGTGACCTGGCGCAGTGCATCGTCCAGCACTAGTGCAGGCGACTGCTCGACATCCTGTCGAGTAAAGATTTGTAAATAGCTGGTGGAGGTATCGGGCGATATCGACGTTCTGGTCGCGGTCACTACGACGGGTGCAAGTTTATATGTCGGTGGCGGCGGTTGCGACGATGGCGATGGGCTTGTTATGGGGGAAGCTGGCGGGTCGCTCCAGCCGTCACATGGGCTGCCGCAGTTCCAAACAACATTAACCAAAAGCAAAACAAGTAGACTGAAACGCATGCGCGATGAGATTTCTGCGTCGGTATGATTGACCCTCGAAAACGCGTGGAGCACCGTACGGCAAGTTACATCGCATTTCAAACGATTGTGAACCGGCGAAACATAGCGCTCACCGAAGTCGGCTCAGGAATTGACCGTTTCGAGCATTCATCAGAAAACTGCCAGCCTCTCTGCGCAGGGCTACAATCGCATCACGGAAATAGTCTTCACATTGTAATGTGCTTAGTGGCTTCCATCCTCGTCCACCTGGCGTTGTTCGCGGTGACTTTGCACGCAATTCGTCGGGCGAGGTTTCGCGATTCTTACGTGTACATCACTTTAGCCTCGCCACGAACCGGCATTGCCGTGCCCCAACGACGCAGTCCGTTCGGAACCTCCAATCATGGATCCACAACGCACATCTCGAGGGCTTTGCGACACGTGGCGCGGTCATACCTCGCTCCCCGCCGCGAGAAGGCTAATATTCGGAAGCTAATATCGCCGAAGCCCAAGTCTCCAGTAAGTGGAGAGTCACTGGGCGCGCGGGCTACCGCTACGAAGCCACAGGACAACAACCATGGTGGGAACGTCTTAAATGAGAGACACCGGGATGATTTGCCAGCTGGTAAACCAAGCGGCATAGCTTCTAGCGGTGCTCAGTCAGGCCTAGCTGTCTATCAACCGCCGGTGCTGCTGTCCAGAATCATGCCGGCCTACCCTGAACGCGCGCGAAGCATGGGAATCCAGGGACAGGTCGTGGTCCAATTCATCGTTGATCAATCAGGCAGAGTCGAAAGAGATATCCAGGTTCTTACGTCACTTCCGATGCTTGATGAGGCTGCCATTGAGGCTGTAAGGCAATGGCGCTTTTCCCCGGCGCGAGATCGTTTCGGGAACCCAGTGCGAGTACTGGTTAGCGTTCCTCTCCAATTTAGTTTGCAATGAATGCCAGACCGCCTGCGCGCCAAACGCTAACAGTTACAGCAGTTCGCGAACCGCTCCGAGGACGTCACAGGAACATGTCAAAAATCGCGACGCCGAATAGCGCTGAGCCGTACAGCCTTGCGGCCGGATTTGGGTTCATCGCAGTGTGATGCAGCATCGCCTTGACATCCTGATAGCGGCGTTGCAGCGGATGGTCAAGGAAAATAGCGCGGCCGCCGCCTTGCTCGAAGAGCCGTTCTACGGCGTGCGCAGCAAGCTGTGCGGAACGCGTGGTGCTATAACGCAATTCCGCCCGCCGCTCCGGCGTAAATGGAGCGCCGGCAGCGGCAGTCTCCATCATTTCATCACAATCATTGAGAAAGCTCAGCGTCGCGCTTCTGATCGCATAACTGGCCTCCGCGACCAACTTCAGGCAGTAGGGATCTTCGATCATTTTGATCCCCATGCCGCTGTTGCGATCCAGTCCGTTTTGGATGAACGTTTCCAGAAAGCCCGCCGACGCGCCGAGCACTGCCGCCGTCAAGGTATTGATGAAAACGGTTGCGAAGGGCAGACGGTAGAGAGGCCCTTGGTTAGTTTCCCATCCAGGCATCGGCCGTCCCAGCATAAGGTCCCAATGTGACATGCTTCGATATTGCGGAACGAATGCATCGGATACGACGATGTCCTTGCTGCCCGTTCCGGCGAGGCCCGCAACATGCCAATTGTCATCGATCGCGTAATCTTTGCGTGGCAGCAGAAAAGAGCGAAAATCTGGAACCTGATGCCCGTCAATATCGAGCCCGCCAGCAATAGCGCCTAAATTGACCCAGCCGCAATGATCACAGCCGCTGGAAAATGACCAGCGGCCACGAAGGCGGTAACCACCGGCGGCGCGCTCCGCCTTGCCGGTAGGCGCGTATGATGACGAATTCATCACAGTAGGGTCTTCGCCCCATATTTCCTGCTGGGTCTGCTCCGCATACTGGGCAGTTTGCCAGGGATGCACGCCGATAATGCCGGCAACCCATCCGGCACATCCTTCCGCCCGCGCGATCTCGATCACGGCACTGTAAAAATCGCGCGGATGCACCTCGCCCCCACCCCAACGAGCGGGCTGAAGACCGCGGATTATGCCGCTCTCCAACAGATCCTTCCAGGTGGCATCTGGCAGGCGGCGCTGTTCATTGGCTTCCGTGGCGCGTGCTCGAAGTTGTGGAGCTAATGTTTTGGCACGCTCGACCAGCATTAAACGCGAGACGTTCGTCATAACTGTTCCCTCACGGCGGTTGAACGTGTTGGGGCGGCCCGGTCTTATCGAGCGATGGTTTGGCGCCGGATCAGGCAGCCGCCTCAATAAAGCGCCGCATCAGCTTAGCACCCGATGTAGATTCCCAATATCTGCTATCGCCAGGCCCACGCATACCCGCCTTTCCGCGATGTGTGTTCGATCACTTGCCCGTGTTGTCGTTGATGTTGTGCGCCGATCTCTGCTTTTTAGATGCTGGCAAGCTGAAGCCGACTAGCGCAGCTGCAATCGTCTTCCATCACCGCTTGACACAAGTGGGGAAGAGTGGGATGTTGTGGTGGACGCGGGAGAAGCGCGGTGTTTAACGGTCGGTTCGACCACGCCATCGATGACAAAGGGCGCGTCAGCATTCCCGCTCGGTTTCGGGAGGTTTTGCAGCGTGAAGGTCATGATCGGCTGTATATCACTAACTTCATGCTCGACCGCGAGCGGTTGCTTGAACTCTATCCACCCAACGAATGGGAGAAGGTGGTGGCTAAGTTCAGCGGTAGCCGCGCCACGGACCGTGAAGCTCAATTGTTTGAAACGTTCTACATCGGCGGTGCGCACGAGGTTCCGGTCGATCGTCAAGGCCGTATCCTGGTCCCGCCCAGGCTCAGGGAATTCGCGCGCCTTGGGCGTGAAGTTACCTTTTCGGCCAAGCACAACCGGTTTGAACTGTGGGATAAAGAAAGTCTTGAACGAGTGCTAAGTATGGCCGAGGAAAACCTGCAGAACCCGGAATTCCTCGCAAAAATCAATATCTGACCCGTTATGTACGAATTAGTTGGAATGCACTTCGACGGGGCACGAGGCTTCAGCGCGGCGAGCTGCCAACATGTGGCGGTGATGGCTGAGGAGGTGGTGCAGCTCGTCCGCGCTTGCAAGCCAATCCTTGTCGTAGATGCAACCATCGGTACTGGAGGGCATGCCGAACGGCTGCTGGAGGAAACCCAAGCCAGCCTGTTGGGAATTGACCGTGACGATGCGGCCCTGCGGGTCGCAGCGGAGCGACTGGCCCGCTTCGGCTCCCGTGTGACACTTCAGCAAGCCGACTTCCGCGAATTGGAGCTGCTCCTTGACCAAATGGCCACCGCCGTTGCCGGTGCGATAATCGCCGATCTCGGCATGAGCAGCTTCGCTCTTGACGATGGCGAGCGTGGCTTCAGTTTTGGAGCCGATGGTCCGCTTGATATGCGCATGGATCGGCGGCAGAAACTCCGCGCGTACGATATCGTCAACGAAGAGTCCGAGGAAGAACTCGCACGCATTCTGCGTGATTTGGGCGAAGAGCGCGCCGCTCGCCAGATAGCACATGCAATTGTTAGCGCCCGGCGCCGGCAACCGCTCCAGACAACGGCCGAACTGGCCTTGATCGTCGCTAGCGCGGTGCGTGGGCGGCGGGTTGGCGCGATCAATCCGGCGACGCGTACTTTCCAGGCGTTGAGGATCGCCGTCAATCGAGAACTCGAAAGCCTGGACGAGTTGCTGGCCAAGGCGCCCCTGAGATTGGCGGCTGGCGGGCGAATGGTTGTGCTTGCTTACCATTCGCTAGAAGACCGTCGCGTCAAACGGCAGTTTCGCGAGCTTGCCAAAACTGGCGAATTCATCGATGTAACCCGCAAGGTGATACGGCCTGGCCCCGACGAAATCGCAAACAACCGGCGCTCTCGCAGCGCACGGCTCCGATGCCTTCAACGGGCACCAGGTTGATGCCGAACCCTTGATAGGAGCATGCCGAATCTGCCACTGAGGACGGGCTATTGAAGCGCCGCTCCAAATCCCGCTCCGGGCGGTCCTGGTTGATAGCGGTCTTGCTAGCCAGCGCAGCGGTGGTATTCGGATTCACTCTGCTCATGGTGCGTTTGGAAGTAACCCAGGAAGGTTATCGCATTTCGGCCCTTAGAACCGAAGTAGAAAAGCTGCAGCAAGACAATCAGCGGCTGCGATTGGAAGCCGCCGAATTAAGTTCGTATCAACGACTGCGTTCGCTGGCGCCCAAATATGGGCTGCGGCCACCCGCGCCTGGGCAAGTGGTGATGATGAGGTAACCCGCAACTTCTTCCAGACAGGCCGTGACGAGCCAGTGGACGAAACTTTCAAACAGCGGCGTAAGCGAATTGGTGCGCTGACGTTAACCTTGGCGGGACTCTTCGCGCTAACCGCGGTTCGGCTCGCGATCATTGTCCTGGTCGACGGACCACGTCTGGTCTCGCTGGGGCACAACGAACAAAGCGCCGAAATAGAGTTGGCGGCGGTACGCGGACCTATTATCGACCGTGATGGCAAACCGCTTGCCTTATCGGCCGAAACCCAGTCCGTGTATGCCCATCCGCGAACACTCTTGGGGGCTAGCTCGCCTGCTGAGCGGGCCCGCCTCGCCGAGTTGCTCGGTCTACGTTCTGCAGAGCTGGAGTCGCGGCTGCTCAGCGGAAGCGGGTTCGTGTGGCTTGCTCGGCATTTGGCACCCGCACGGGCACGCGAGATCGAGCAAATTGCGCTTAAGGGCGTCGGTGCCGTGAGCGAGTACAAACGTTTCTACCCGGAGAGCAACCTGGCTGCGGCGGTGGTCGGGATGGCGGGGATCGATGGCCAGGGGCTCTCCGGTGTGGAGCTGCAGTACGACAGGCTGGTACGCGGCGAGCCGGTCGGACTGCACTTTTATCAGGATGCGCTTGGCCATCCGATTCTGGACTCACCGCTGCAATTGAAAGAGCCGAAAATGGGCGCGCGGCTCGAATTGACCATAGATTCTTCTATTCAAGCTGAAGCTGAACACTACCTCGCTACGCAGGTGGCGCAAAGCGGCGCTGCTCAAGGCACTGCGGTAATCATCGACCCCTTTACCGGAGAGGTACTCGCACTGGCGAATGTCGGCAAATGGCGCGCTGGAAACGGCCAGCGTCTGCACGATAGCGCGGTGCAGGACGCCTTCGAGCCCGGCTCGACTATAAAAGGCCTGCTAGGTGCCATTGCACTCGAGGACAGAGTGATCGACACGGACAGGCGAATTTATTGTGAACAGGGTCAATGGGATCTAGCTGGAAATATCATCCATGATGAAGGCCGCTACGGCTGGCTATCGTTGAGCGGGATACTCGAGGTCTCATCGAATATTGGCGCCGCCAAGCTGGCGCTGGCCTTGGGAAACCGGCGGCTGTATGACGGAATCGCTGCCTTCGGTCTTGGCCGCAAAACTGGAATCGATCTGCCCGGAGAAGCCGCCGGCATGGTGCGGCCGGCCTCCAGTTGGCGCGAAATAGAACTCGCCAACCATGGGTTTGGTCAGGGCTTGGCCGTGACTCCCATTCAACTCGCCACTGCTTATGCCGCGATCGCCAACGGCGGATTGCTGATGCGGCCCTACGTGGTTAAAGCCGCGTACGATGCGGAGGGGCCGGTACTGATCGGTACTCCTCGGGTGGTGCGCCGTGCCATAAGCCCAGGGGTCGCGCACACTATGAATGAGGTGCTGCGCGGAGTCGTGAATGGCCGTGAGGGTACCGCTCATCTGGCTCGAATTTCCGATTTCACAGTCGCGGGCAAAACCGGCACCGCGCAGGTCGTTGATCCGAAAACCCGGAAGTATTATCGCGATCGGCTGATAGCCTCGTTTGTTGGTTTCGTGCCGGCCGAGGATCCGAAGTTTGTGATTCTGGTGGTGCTTTACAATGTGGCGCGCGGACATTTTGGTGGACAGGTCGCGGCTCCCGTTTTCAGCGAAATCGCTTCTAATGCACTGCAACGTATGGCCGTCGCGCCCGCACCGCCAAAGCTCGAAGATGCTGCGATACTTCCGATAGGTATGGGATTCTTCTCCCCCCGGCAAGGCGAAGATAACGATCGCAACTCTGATTCAGTTAATGCCCCACCTCCGGACGTTTCCGAAAGCCATGCCGGGGAATTATCCGGCGATGAATCGAGCCACAACGGTCTGTACGTCCCGGATTTTCGCGGTCTTAGCCTGAGGTCGGCCCTTGCCGTTGCACGCGTCCATCGCCTTGCTTTGCAAGTGAAGGGCGACGGTTACGTAGTGGATCAGGAACCGCCTCCAGGCTCCTCAACGAGGTCTGAAAGAACGTCTATCTTGCGAAGTGGGATCGAGGACGTACGAATAGTGCTGGCCGACCCCGGCCAGTGGGTGCGCGAGCCTGTCCCTCCTTGGAAAGGGAGCTCAGCTCTGTCGGCGCCCGGTAAGATGGTAGCGTTGGCTGCGCCGCATTCCCGGCCGGGGCGAAGCAGCCCTTTAGCAAAATCGAGCGCGCGCCGAAGTCCACGCGTGCGAGGCCGCCAGTGCCCAAACGGCTTCCCAGTAGGGGCGAGCTGCTGGACCCCATGAAGCTTAGCGAGCTCATTGCAGAACCCGAGGCGCGGCGAATAGTCGGCGACTCCAGCGTCAGTGTGAACGGACTTTCTTACGATTCCCGCCGGGTCCACGCCGGCGACGCCTTCTTTTCCACGGCGCGCGACGAGCGGCAAGAGCGCGCCAATATTCAACAGGCGATGGAGCGCGGGGCGCGCGCCGTGGTGGTGCGGCGCTGGGCGGATGACGAGGCGCGCCCCGCCGCAACCGTTATCGAAACTCCCTCGCCCCGCCGCTTGATGGGTCTTGCCGCATCGCGCTGGTTCAATGCCCCGAGCAGGCGGTTGGATTTGATTGGCATCACGGGTACCAGCGGGAAGACTACCACGACGTATTTGCTCGCCTCTATTTTTGAGGCGGCTGGCCTATCCTGCGGCATTATCGGGACGATCGGAACCTTTATTGACGGACGCAAACTTTATAGCGGCCTCACTACCCCTGAATCCCTGGATTTTGAAGCTTCCTTGGCCGCCATGCAGCGGGCGGGGGTTCGTGCGGTCGCGGCCGAAATTTCCTCCATCGGCCTCGAAGAGCGGCGGGTCGAGCAGTTGAGCTTTCGCGCCTGTGTTTTCACCAATCTCGGTCGCGATCATCTCGATTATCACCTGACACAGGAAGACTATTTCGCCGCGAAGCTGCGCTTGTTCACGGAGTTGCTGCCTCGAAGCGCTCATCCCGAGCCCGTTGCAATCGTTCGTGGAGATGACAGTTACGGTGCTCGGGTGCTCAAAATGGTAAATGGCCGCAAGCTTAGTTTCGGGATGGCAGACACGCTCGACGTTCACCCGGCCCGCTTCGAAATCGGCATGAATGGTATTTGCGCCACTATTGTTGCGCCGGGCCGGCGTTTTGAGATTCGTTCACCGTTACTAGGCGAGATCAATCTGCTCAATATTTTGGGGGCCTCTGCCGTGTCGGTGGCCCTGGGCATCGAGTCGGACGCGGTGGTGGCAGGGGTGCGGCGATGCCCAGGGGCCCCCGGCAGGCTGGAGGCAGTTGAGGCGCCCGCTGGCGTCCGAGTATTGGTCGACTATGCCCACAAGCCCGATGCTCTGGAGGCAGTGCTCAACACCTTGCGGCACCTCCGGCCGCGCCGCTTGATCTGCGTTTTTGGCTGCGGCGGCGACCGCGACCGCGGCAAGCGTCCAATGATGGGAGAGATAGCCGGGCGCTTAGCCGATGTGCCGATCCTGACCTCCGATAATCCGCGCACCGAGCCGCCACTGACGATCATTGCCGAGGTTGAGGTCGGGCTGACGGCGACTGCTCTGCTGAGAATAGACGAAGACGCCGCGCGCTTCTCTCGCGGATACGTAGTGGAGGCGGATCGACGGGCGGCGATCGCCCTTGCGCTTCGCATTGCCGCACCCGGCGATATCGTCCTGATTGCCGGCAAGGGGCACGAGGATTATCAGCTCATTGGAACGCAGCGGCTCGACTTCGACGACCGCGTCGTCGTGCAGGAACTGGTGGGCCGCTCGCAACACACGCGGCCAATTTGAGATCTGCGATTTTCCTGGGTCCAGGAATGATCGGCCCGAAGCCGGTCTTAGCCAAAACTGGGATGGCGGACGCATGCCTTGATGCGATGGCAGATCCGGCCTGTAACCCGGTCAGTTTTCTTGCCCAACTTTTCCACGTGCGAGGATTCCTTGCCTGCTTTTGCTGACCCTGTGTCGCGCTGAGGAAGCCTACATCGCGATGCTCTATTTGTGGCTGTTCTCGTTGCATGGGCGTTATCCGGGCCTGAACGTGCTGCGCTATGAGACATTTCGCTCGGTATTGGCGGGACTCGCGGCGCTGGTAATTTCGCTGGCTCTAGGGCCGCTGCTGATTCAGCGTTTTCGAGCTGCGCGGATCGGCCAAACGATCCGCGAGGATGTGCCGCAAACGCATCAAAAGAAGGCCGGCACGCCGACGATGGGTGGATTGCTGATTCTGGCATCGTGTGTCGTAGTCACGATTCTACTGGCCAACGTGGCCGATTCTTACCTGTGGATCGCATTGTTTGTGTCGGTGAGCTTTGGCGCCATTGGCCTGAGCGACGATTACCTGAAGCTCAAGCGAGGCAAAGGCCATGGCCTGACTGAAACGCAAAAACTTCTCTGGCAGTTCGGTTGCGCTTTTATCGCCGCCGTCTGGCTGTTTGGTATTGAGGGCTTTTCAACCGATCTGACGGTACCTTTCCTTAAGCGTCTTCATCCGGATTTGCACTGGTGGGGATACATTCCGTTTGCAATGGTGGTGATTGTTTTTTCTTCAAACGCGGTGAATCTGACCGATGGTCTGGACGGTCTCGCGATTGGACCTGTGATGACGGTGAGCTTCTGTTATTGGATCTTCACTTACGTCGCGGGCAATCTGAAATTTGCGCGTTACCTCGATGTGCCGCACGTCGATGGGGTGGGCGAAATTGCGATCTTCTGCGCCGCGCTTATCGCTTCGTCGATGGGATTCCTCTGGTACAACGCGTATCCTGCCTCGATGATGATGGGCGACGTCGGAGCGTTGGCTTTGGGAGGGGCGTTGGGTACCGTGGCCTTGCTTGCCAAACAGGAACTGGTGCTGCCGCTGGCGGGCGGAGTGTTTGTGTTGGAGGCCCTCTCGGTGATCATGCAACGCTATTACTACAAGATGACGCACCGGCGTATTTTCCGCATGGCTCCTATCCATCATCATTTCGAGTTGGCAGGATGGCCCGAAACGGTAGTTGTCACACGATTCTGGATAATCTCGATCGTCTGCGGGCTGGTAGCGTTGAGCACGCTCAAGCTCCGTTAAGCGGCTCGTTTCATGGAGCTGTGCGGCAAACGTGTAATGGTGGTTGGACTCGGCGTTAGCGGCAACGCCGCTGCGCGCTTTCTCTCCTCGTGCGGCGCGTCGCTCATAATGACCGATATCCGCGGTGAACTTCCGACAGATGCTTTACCAGAGGGCGAACTTTATCTGGGCGGTGAAAAGCCGGCCTGGTTGCGGGGAGTCGATCTGGTGGTGGTCAGTCCGGGGATACCACGAACCTCGGAGTTGATACAGGCGGCACGCGCTGCAGAGATTCCCGTGATAGGCGAGTTGGAGCTGGCCAGTCGCTTTATTGATTTTCCAATCGTGGGCGTTACTGGTACCAACGGTAAGAGTACCGTGACCTCGCTGATTGGCGCTATTGCCACCCGCGCAGGCGTGAGAACCTTCGTTGGTGGGAACCTCGGCATTCCTCTGGTCGAGGCGATTGGTGGCGGCTTCCAGCTCGCGGTGGTTGAGGTATCGAGCTACCAGCTTGAAAGCATTCAGCGGTTCAAACCACACGTTGCGATTCATCTGAATTTGACCTATGACCATCTGGATCGCTACCACGACCTGGACGAATATGGGCGCGCCAAGGCGCGGATCTTCGAAAACCAGGACCCCGGCGATTGGGCGATTCTGAATCGCGAAGACCCGCTGGTGTGGCGGCTGCGTGAGACGGTGCGGGCCAAGCTCTTCAGTTTCGGGATCGCAAAACCCCACGCTTCCACCGACCCAGCAATCTGGGATGAACACGGTCTGCGTTTCATTCTGGGCGAGATCAACGGCACGATTGGGCTGGAGGGATTCCGGTTGCGCGGACGCGTTAACCGGACCAATGCGATGGCCGCGGTCGGCGCCGCCCTCGCCCTCAACCTGGCGTCAGATCCTATTGAGCGCACGCTCGCGGACTTCCGCGGACTGCCCCATCGGCTCGAATTCGTGCGGGAGAAAAACGGGGTGGTTTTCGTCGATGATTCCAAGGGCACTAACGTCAGTGCCGTGCTTGAGGCGGTTGCGGCCTTTGACACGCCCATTATATTGCTCGCCGGGGGCCTCCATAAGGGAGGCTCATACGCTGCGCTGCGCGAACCTTTGCGGCGGAAGGTCAAACTGGTTCTAATATATGGAACTGCGCGTGAGATCATGCGCGCCGCCCTAAACGGCGCCAGCCGCGTGGAGTGCGTTGAGACCTTGAACGAAGCAGTGGCCAAAGCGGCTGTCCATGCACAACCGGGTGATACCGTCTTGTTGTCGCCGGCATGCGCCAGTTTCGACCAGTTTCAGAATTATGCGGAACGCGGACGCGCCTTTCAGGACTTGGTGCGTGCCCTCTGATAACGCCTTGCCCATAAACTCCAGGCGGAAAAAGTCTCGTTCAGCCTACATCGAGCTACACCCGTTATTCGACGAGCCTCGGCCCAGGCGCGGATGGTTCTTCGAAAAAGCGCGTGGTTTCGATCCATGGCTGTATGGCCCGGCCGCGATGCTGCTGGTGCTGGGAAGCTTGATGGTGCTGAATACTACATATTTTCTTGGTCGGGCGAAGACCGGGGATGCCTTCCATTTTCTCAAAGCACATCTGATCCACCTCGCGGCAGGCCTGTTGCTGGCTGGAGTGCTATCGCAATTTTCTCTGGCCGGTTTGCGCCGGCTGGTGATGCCCCTGACAATATTGTCAAGCGTGATGATGGTAGCTCTTTGGATACCTGGGGTGGGGCTTGTGCGCGGCGGGGCTCGGCGATGGGTGCGGCTCGGGCCATTTCTGGCGGAACCCTCTGAGTTGCTTAAGCTGGCTATCGTATTTTTCCTGGCCGACTTCTTAGCCAGGCGGGGGCTACGGCTTCACGAGCTCAAACGGGGCCTTCTTCCTATCACCATGGCCCTGTTGGTTCCTATCGCGATGCTGTTGAAGCAGCCGGATTTTGGCAGTGCGGTCATTATCGTCATGCTGGCGTTCACTATGCTGCTCACGGCTGGAGCCTGCCTTAAGCACCTGGCGGCGGCGGGCGCCGTCGCCTTGGGAGGCCTGGCTGTGCAAGCAATCGCTCAACCTTATCGGATGAAGCGGTTTGCGGCGTTTCTTGATCCCTGGCGTGCAGCGCGTGGCGCGGGCTTTCAGTTGATTCAATCGTTCATTGCTTTGGGTGAGGGCGGTAAATGGGGACAAGGACTCGGCGTGGGCCGGCAGAAGATGTTTTATTTGCCCCAAGCGCACACCGATTTCGTATTCGCGGTCGTAACTGATGATTTTGGACTGATTGGAGCACTGGCGGTGCTGACCCTGTTCGCAGCACTGGTGATGCGTGGAATGCGAATAGCGCATGCGCAATCTGATCCGTTTGCCAGCCTGCTGGCAGTGGGCATCAGCTCACTATTTGCCTTCGAAGTGTTGATTAACATCGCAGTAGTAATCGGACTGGTGCCAACCAAAGGCCTGCCGTTGCCCTTCCTAAGCTACGGCGGGAGCTCGATGATGATGGCGTTGGTGCAATTAGGCATACTTCTCGCCGTTGCAAGCCATTCGTCGACGGGGAGTATTGCGCCAAAAGCCGAGTCACTGAGACACGGGCCGGCACGACAGCTGACCGCGGCGTCGCAGGAACAGAGGTTTCTCCCCGCACAAGAGCGGTAGATAGCTGAGCAACGAAATGACCGCGGCATTCAAGGCGATTATCGCCGGCGGCGGCACCGGTGGGCATCTTTTTCCAGCCGTCGCGGTAGGGGAGGAGATACTGCGGGTACGCTCCGATACTGAAGTGCTGTTCGTTGGTGCGAGCACTGGTATGGAAGCGAGTTGGTTTCCACGAAGTGGCCTACGCTACGAATTGCTCGAGGTGAGGGGATTTGCCGGGAAATCACCACTGATGCGCCTCCGTGCGATACGCGAATTTGTACGCGCGTTGACCCGGGCGCGCAGTCTGCTGCGGATTTTTGGTCCGAGCGTGGTGGTCAGTGCGGGTGGCTATGCTTCAGCGCCTATAGCCGCTGCGGCTATAATGGCTGGAATTCCGCTAATCTTAATGGAACAAAACACACGGCCCGGACTGGTAAATCGCATGCTCTGGCGATTCGCACGCAAAATCTGCGTGGGCTTCGCCGATGCTGCGGCAGCTTTCGGCCCCTCTAAAGTAGAGGTGACGGGTAACCCCGTGCGGTTTTCGAAAATGCCAGAGCCCGCTCGCCAGCATTCGGGGCTGCTTAAAGTGCTCGTTCTGGGCGGCTCCAGCGGGGCTCATCGCCTTAATCTGGGCGTGCTTAGCGCCTTCAAAATTTTGCGCGAACAGTCGCTGAAGGTGAGCATCACGCATCAGACTGGCGATGCTGATGCCGCGATGGTGGAGCAAGCATATCGTAATTATTGCGGCCATGTCACCGTGGTGCCGTTTATCGAGGATGTCGCGGCTGCGCTCGACGGCAGCGACCTGGTGATCGCCCGTGCAGGCGCCATGACCGTATCCGAAATCGCACTGGCAGGGCGGCCCGCCATCTTTGTCCCCTATCCATTTCACCGCGATCACCAACAAGAGCACAACGCACGCGTGCTCGTCCGTGCCGGCGGCGCGGTGCTGGTAAACGACGACCAGAACCTGGGTGAAAATCTGGCCGGGAAGCTGCAACGGTTGAATGCGCGGCGCGAATGCCTGCAGGAAATGGGACGCAGTGCGCATCGAATGGCGATCAGCGATGCCGCCAAACGGATTGCCGAATTATGTTTCCGGGTTGCTGAAAACGATGCGAGCATCGGGCGCCACAGGATGGAGCCTGCGGCATGAGTGCCCCTGCCCTGGGTATTCTTCGCCGCAAGCGGCGGCTCCATTTCGTTGGCATCGGCGGTGCGGGAATGAGCGGAATCGCCGAGTTGTGCCTGAGACTAGGTCTCGCGGTGAGCGGCTGCGACCGACAGCCGAGTCCCACTACCATGCGCCTGCAGCAACTCGGCGTACCCGTCGAGCATGGCCACCATCCCGGCCATCTCGGCCTTGAGTTGGATGCGCTGGTGATCTCATCTGCGGTGAAGTTTTCGAATCCGGAAGTAACCGCGGCCCGTGACCTGAAGATACCCGTGATTTCACGCGCGGAAATGTTGGGCGAATTGTTGCGGATGGCCCGACTGGGGATCGCGGTTGGCGGCACTCACGGCAAGACCACTACGACTTCTCTGATCGGTCTGATTATGGAGGAGGCGGGTCTCGATCCAACGGTTGCAATCGGTGGCAACCTACGGGCGCGAGGGAGCAACGTGCGGCTGGGACGCGGCGACTTTATGGTAGCAGAGGCCGACGAAAGCGATGCTTCCTTTTTGCTGCTGCTGCCGACGATCGCAGTCGTCACCAACATCGATCCTGAACATCTCGATTACTACGGCACTATAGAGCGCGTCCGCGAAGCTTACCTGAACTTCATCAACCGAGTCCCGTTCTACGGAATGGCCGTGCTGGGAATCGATAATACCAACGTTCGCGGGCTCCTCCCGGCAATCCGTAAGCCCGTCGTGACCTACGGAATATCACCCGATGCCGACCTGCGCGCCGAACGGATAGTTATTGACGGTTTGTCAACCAGCTTTGAAGTTATACGCAATGAGCAGGTAGTAGGACGGGCGACGATACCATTGCCGGGCCAGCATTTGGCACTTGATGCCCTGGCGGCGATCGCCGTGGCATTGGAACTCGGTATTGATTTTGATATCGCGGCGCGAGCGTTGGTGGCGTTTTCCGGAATCTCACGGCGCTTCGAGATTAAGGGGGCCGCGGCCGGCCGCATCGTGCTTGATGATTACGCCCACCATCCCGAAGAGGTGCGCGCCACACTCAGGGCTGCGCGCGCAGCGTTCCATCGTCGCATCGTGACGGTTTTTCAACCGCATCGCTTCACTCGTCTGCGCGATCTGTTCGCGGAGTTTCTTGCGGCGTTTGATGACACGGATGTGTTGTACTTGATGGAGGTTTACGGTGCCGGCGAGGATCCGATCGCCGACGTAACTGCGCGCCGCCTCTATGAAGGTTTGCGCGCGCGCGGCCACTTGAACGTCCACTATCTCGCTGACGACTGTGAACCGGTGCTCAGGCTGATGCATGAAACTATGGAGGGTGACCTGTTAATCACCCTTGGTGCAGGCGACGTTTACCACTTGGGAGAGAGGCTGCTGGCATTGCTGGCCGAGTTGCCGAATACCGATGAATGCGCTTGAGGCTGAGCTGAGTTCGCAGTTCGGACCGGCGTTTGAGCGCGATCGTGTCCTGGCGTGCCTGACCTCATTCAAAATCGGTGGAACTGCTGATCTATTTGTGACCGTCAATGATGAGAATCAATTAGCGGCGGCAATCACCGCCGCGTATGAGCATTCTGTACCGGTTTTTTGTCTTGGCGGCGGGACGAACTTGCTGGTCAGCGATCGCGGTATCCGCGGCCTGGTACTGACACTAGGCCCCGGACTCGCCTCGATTGCGATCAATGGCAGCCATGTCTCGGCTGGCGCTGCAGTACGGTTCCATGAGCTGGTCGAAAGGGTCAGCGAGAGCGGTTTGGCCGGCCTTGAATTCGGCGAAGGCATCCCCGGCACCGTGGGCGGTGGTTTGGTAATGAACGCGGGGGCCTTTGGTGGCGAGATAGCGCGAGTGGTTACGCATGTCCATGGTGTCACTGAAACTGGCGCGCGGCGCACACTGACCAACCAGGAAATTGGTTTTACCTATCGTCGCGCGGCTTTGCCGCGCGGTTTTGTCATAGCCCGCGTAGAGTTTGCACTGCAGCCGGGCGACAGTGACGCACTTTGGGCACGAATTCATGCCATACGGGCGCGGCGTGCCGCGCGCCAGCCTGGCGATTACCCGAATGCGGGTTCGGTGTTCAAAAACCCGCCGGGGAATTTCGCCGGACGGTTGCTGGAAACGGCCGGACTCAAGGGTATGCGGATCGGTAGCGCAGCATTTTCATCCCGGCACGCTAACTTCATTGTCAATCTCGGCGGGGCACGTGCCGAGGAGGTGCGCCGTCTGATGGAACTGGCGCGGGATAAAGTTTTACAGGCTACTGGCGTCCTGCTTGAGCCTGAGGTTAAGCTGGTCGGCGAGTGGTAATGTTGCGGAGTCCTTCTGTTCGTCGTCTGGTTCGTTGAATAATACAGAGGGGCTCTGACGGGCTATGCACAGGGATCGGCCCTGTGCTGATGGGTGGATGTGGAAGCAGGCTTTGCGCCTGTGAGGGTGTGGTCGGCGGTGGCGGCAGGGGTGAAGCGGAAAAAAAGCAAGTCCGGCAGCGGCTGGAGTTGGCGCCTGGCCGGCGTCGCCTTATGCGCTTTCTTCGCGCTTGGTGTCGTAACCGGGCTAAGCCAATCCGGACGTCTGCTCGCGCGCCGGATCGAGGAGTTGTGGCAACGCCTCCCGCATAGCAGCCGATCAGAACTGATTCCTACCGCTTATAACGCCTTCTTCAAGTCATCAGACATCAGGAACATCGGACGAGCATCGCCCCGCTCGGTAGTCCGCCGCGAGCCGATAGCGCTAGCAAAACATCCGGACCGATTTTATGAACTCGACAGTGACGGCGATTTGTTCGGCCCCGTGTCACCGGCCGATACGCCTGATCTGCCCGTGCTCAGCGGGGGCGGAATAGAGCATGCGGCCGCCGCGCAATTGCTGGAATACGCCGGCGAATTGATTCGCGCCGAGGCTGCTCTCGCCGCGGTTGTTTCGGAAATGCGCGTAACGTCCGATGGTGAAACCCGGCTCTACCTCGACCGGCCGCAGCTGGTGATTGTACTCGCGCCAGGAGGTTTTCCATTGCAGCTTTCCCGCGCTGCCAAGGTACTGGCGATACGGCGGGAGCGCGGCGAACTCGTAAGAATGATCGACATGACTGTGCCGGGAGAAGCCATCGTCTATCCGCAAGCTGTAAACATTCAACGCCGCAATGATGAATATGCGATTCGGATTGTGAGGCCTCTAGAGTTCATGCGTTTTCATGGTTCCACGAACATTTGGGAGGGCTAGGCTAGCCATACGAGCAGGATTATCCGCTACCTTGCTCGCCGGCGTGGCGCGTCCTTCTGACCAAGTCATTGGAGCCAGCGGGTGAGAGTGGCGGTGAAGAATTTTTTCACTGATGAGAAATGTATTTAGCGGAGTGGATGTCGGCACCAGCAAGGTATGCGCTCTGATAGGCGAGAGTGCAGCCGAGGGAGCTAGCGCGGTCGTGGGATATGGTGTGGTGCCGTGCACTGGTCTGCGCCGCGGGGTAGTAGTCAACATTGAGGCAACAGTCGAGGCGCTGAGGGCCGCCATTGGTGAGGCGGAAAAGGCCGCAGGGGCACGAATCAGCAATGCTGTGGTGGGGGTCGCCGGCGCGCACATTCGCGGACTTAACAGCCACGGGATCGTCGCGGTGCGCGGCGGCGAAGTTGGTCCGCGGGACGTGGAGCGGGTAATCGAGGCCGCCCGCGCGGTTGCTATTCCGCTTGATCGTCAGGTCTTGCACATCCTGCCTCAGCAATTCGCTGTAGATGACCAGGATGGGGTGCGGGATCCGATAGGGATGGCTGGCGTGCGACTCGAAGCCCGCATCCATATCGTAACGGCCGCTCAGAGTTACGGCCAAAACCTTTACAAATGCTGCGAACGGTCGGCCATCAGCGCCGGCGAGTTTATGTTTGAACCGCTGGCCTCGGCCGATGCCGCGCTGTTTGCCGAGGAGCGCGAACTGGGAGTCGCCCTCGTGGATATCGGCGGAGGTACTACGGACATTATCGTGTTCCATAATGGCGCGGTGATGCACACCGCGGTGCTTCCGGTCGGAGGTAGTCACTTGACCAGTGATGTCGCCGCAGGATTGCGCACCCCGTTAAGCGAGGCAGAGCGGCTAAAAGTCAATTATGGGGTGGCCACCAACCAGGTGGTTGGACATGAGGAAGTAGTGCGGGTGCCCGGAGTCGGTGGCCGTGAACATCGCGAAATCCAGCGCCGCCTGCTGGGAGAGATCATTGAGCCGCGCATGGAGGAGATTTTCGCGATGGTGCAGCGCGAGCTGCTGCGTTCGGGGGTTGCTGACTGCCTTGGCTCGGGGATCGTGTTGGCCGGAGGCACCTCTTTGCTCGAAGGCACTCAGGAACTTGCCGAGCGCATTTTCGGCCTGCCGGTGCGCCGAGGCCTGCCAATCAACCTCAAGGGCATGCCGGAAGACCTGATGAAGCCGATGTATACCACTGCAGCAGGTTTGCTGATGCGTGCGGCAGGCGGGCGCGCTCACGCCAACGGAATTTTTCGCTATGGCAAGTGGGGACGGCTCCGCTCGCGTGTCACCGACTGGGTCAGGGATTTCTTTTGACAGCCAACGAGCCGTCGCAGCAAGCAATTTTTGTAGCGGCAGAGCAGGCTGCGGCGCTTAAAACTCAAACGGGAGGGTAATTTGGATGAAAGCGGTGGAGGTGGAACCATGATTGAATTGATCGAGAGTGGCGATCCGGGCGCTAGGATCAAGGTCATCGGCGCTGGCGGTTGCGGCGGCAACGCAGTCAACCACATGATTGCGTCGGGTCTGCATAATGTTGATTTCATCGCGGTCAATACCGACTCGCAAGCGCTGCAGAGCAACACTGCCCCGCAGCGCCTGCAGATAGGGCAAATGCTGACACGCGGCCGGGGGACCGGCGGCAATCCTGAAATCGGCCGCAAGGCTGCGCTTGAGGACGAGGATCGTCTGCGCGAGGCGCTAACCGAAGCCGAGATGGTCTTTGTTACGGCAGGGATGGGCGGCGGTACCGGCACCGGCTCGGCACCGGTAATTGCCCGAATCGCGCGCGACAGCGGCGCACTCACCGTCGGGGTCGTCACCAAGCCGTTCCAGTTCGAAGGGCGCAAGCGCATGGGCCAGGCCGATGAAGGCGTACGCGAACTCAAGAACGCAGTTGACACTTTGATTACAATTCCAAACCAGCGGTTGCTGTCGATCGCCAGCCGTACGACGTCGCTGAAGGAAGCATTCCAAAAGGCCGATGATGTTCTGCTGCAGGCGGTCCGCGGTATCTCCGAGCTGGTGACAGTGCACGGGCTGATTAATCTGGACTTTGCTGACGTAAGGTCGATTATGGCCGAGATGGGAATGGCGATGATGGGCGCGGCGCGCGCTTCCGGGGAAAATCGCGCCGTCGAAGCGGCCCAGCGCGCAATTTCCAGCCCGCTGCTGGAGGACGTTTCGATTAAGGGTGCGCGCGGCCTGCTGATCAACGTCACCGGTGGTCCGGACATGTCGCTCTACGAGGTGAATGAAGCCGCCAGCCTGATCCAGGAAGAGGCACACGAGGACGCCAACATCATTTTTGGAGCCGTGATCGATGAAAAGATTGCGGACGAGATCCACGTCACCGTCATCGCTACGGGCTTCGGTGAACGCGAACACGAGTGGCATTCGCCGCGATATTCGCCTTCCGGCACACCAGTTACGGCACCCGTGCAGGCGGCCCCGACGCGACCCATCGAGTTGCAACCGCATCTTGCAGCGATGCCTTCGCCCTTGCCGCCGCCACCGCCTCTGCCGCAGAGCCAGATATTTCAGGGCAAGCCGGTCAGGCGCTTAGGGATGATCGTGGACGAGAACAGCCTCGATGTTCCGGCATTCAAGCGGCGCGGCGAGCAGGGTATCAGTCCGACCCGCCTGGGGCAGGACAGCCTGGAAAGCGACGACAAACTCGAGATCCCGGCCTTTTTGCGAAAGCAACCGGATTAGCATGACAACGCGGGCAAGCAGGAGGCAAAGCGCCCCACGGCCGAATCTAGTTCTAGTGGCCGGAGGAGACTGAAGCGCGCGCTGCGGGTTTGCGCATGAACAGGGTAAGTGGGGTCAGAATAAAAAAGATGTACGCGATGATCCGGAAGTCATCGACGAAGGCCATTACCGCCGCCTGTCGTTGGACTTCCAGGTAAACCATTCCCAGCATCGGCGCTGCTCCGTGGCGGGTGAAATTGCTGATTACAGCCGATGCGGCCGGAGATCCGTGCAATAGCTGATCAAGCTGGAATGGGTCGACATGCGATGCCAGGTAGCTTTGATGAATCTGTGCCCCACTAGTCAGCATCGCTACCAGGATTGCGATGCCGATGCTGCCGCCGATCGTCCGCACCATGTTGAACAAGCCCGATGCGGTGCCCATGTTCTCCATGCTCACGGCGCCGAGACTCAGTGTAGTTAATGGGATGAAAATGAACCCCGAGCCAATGCCCCGCAGGATGCCTGGCCCTGCGATGTTCCAAAAGTCAATCTCGGCGTAAAAACGGGCCATGTACCAACTTCCGATCCCCGCGGCCACGCAACCAAGAGCAACCATCAGGCGCGGATCTACCTTGTTGAACAAGCGGCCGGCAAACATGATCGAGATCAGTGTGCCGAAGCTCTGGATTGACAGCACCAGGCCGGCAAGCATCGGCGTATATCCGGAGATCTGCTGACAATACAGCGGAATCAGAATGTAGGTGCCATACATTCCGAACATTACGATCGTGGTAAAGAGGGTGCCGATGGCGAAAGTGCGATTGTGCAGCACGCGAAGATTGACGATCGGCTCCGCCGTATGTAGTTCACGTATAACGAACGCCACCAGGCCGAACGTGCCGATCGCGGTCAAACCGACGATGAGCTGGGAATCAAACCAGTCAAGCCGCTCGCCTTTGTCAAGCATCACCTGTACACAGGCGACCCCGATCCCTAGCAGCCACAACCCCCACCAATCAATTTTCTTGATACCGCGGCGCAGATAGGAAGGATCATGAACGAACACCGCCACCATCAGCGCTGCGGTGATGCCGATTGGTACGTTGATATAGAAGATCCAGCGCCAGCTATAGTTATCCGTTATCCAACCACCCAGAATCGGCCCGCCGACCGGGCCGATCATCATCCCCATTCCCCACACTGACATGGCCACCGCCTGCTGGTCGGGCGGAAAGGTCTCCATCAGGATCGCCTGCGACATCGGCATCATCGCCCCGCCGCCGAGTCCCTGCAGAACGCGGCAAGCGACCAGCATTTGTAAGTTGGGTGATGCCCCCGCCATCAGCGAGCCGGCCACAAACAACAGGATAGAAAAGATGAAGAAGCGTTTGCGTCCAAAATACGCGCCGCACCATCCGGTCAGCGGAATAATGATGGCATTGGCGACGATATAGGATGTCAGCACCCAGGCGGCTTCATCGACCCCGGCGGAAAGACTGCCTCGAATGTGGAGCAGGGCGACATTCGCAATCGTGGTATCGATGACCTCCATGATCGTGGCGAGCATGACGGCCAGCGCGATCAGCCACTTGTTGGCTGTTTCCTGACGCTGTGCAGCGGGAGTTTGAGCGGGTGCAGCGGCCATGACTATTGAAACCCACCCAGCTCATTTAGCAGCGCTCGGACCGCGACAAAGTTGAGCCGAGCAAACTGTTGCGCCGCCGCGATAACCTTTTCTGCTCGGCTGTCGCTCAGCACCCGTCTCAAGCAATCGCGGACCTTGACCAGGTGCTCTTGCTCCGAAATCGGCGCACCCCATGAAGCGCGCGGCCGAACACATTTAGCCGTGACCCGGCTGCCATCGTCCAACGTGATTTTGATCTCCACCCACATGCTGTCGAGCGTGGCAGGAATCTCGGCCGTTTGTACGAAGCGCACTTTGGAGAGCATCGCTGCCATTTCCGGCTGCGAGCAATTATTATCGGCAAAGCTGTCAATGCCTACTGTCCCGTCTAGTAACGCCGCCGCGGCCGCATACTGGAAGCTGAATTTGGCGTCGAGCCCGCTTGCAGGCCGTGGCCGGTCCACATAAGGCATCACGGGTCCTATAATTTCGACGGCGCAGATCGCGTCATCATGCGGAATACGCCGACGTGCATCAAGCGCCGCGCGGATTACGAAATGTGTCGCGTACTGGCTGGGAAACAACTTGACGGCATAGCCTGGTTCAAGGATTCGGAGCGGCGCGTCTTCCAGCATCAGCACCTGCCGGTCCCAGTCCTTGTCAAAAAACGCGTCGCCGAGGCCATTAGGCGCTTCGATCACGTCTGCATTGGCGGTCAGTCCGCGCGCCGCGAGCAGCGCGGCATCGAGCCCGCCTGCAGCCGCATTCCCGCAATGGGTACATTTTGTCATCGTACCGACGTTCGCGAGTAGCGAACCAGCCCTGGATGCGGCGATCCCGACCGCATTGCGTAACTGCTCGGGGTTTAGTTTCAGGAGATGGGCCGCCGCGACCGCACTGCCGATTGGTCCAGCGACGCCTGGAGGGTGGAAGATCAGAGCGCGCGGCTCGTACTGACGCGATGCAACCCGCAGCCTCACGTGGGCCTCCACCCCTTTAACCAGGGCGACCAGGATGTCTTTACCTGAGGCGCCGAGACTTTCGCCAAGCGCCAAGGCAGCAGGCAGCGTGGTAGATAGTGCGTGAGTTGGAGGATTCCACATCGGCTCGTAATCGAGCACATGCATCGATGCGCCGTTGAGGAACGCCGCTCCGACAGTGGTGGTCCTGAACCCGAAATTGAACGCGGTCGCCTGCTCCGCACAAGCGAAACTACGGATGTGCTCCGCGATAATTCCGGGGGCAGGTTCGCGGCTGCCGGCCATCGCCACCGCTAGGCCGTCAACAAGAAGATGCTGACCGGCATTCAGCGCAGCAGGAGGCAGGGAGTCGGCGGTCATACCGGCCAAAATCCGGCAGAATTCTTCAGTAGCACCCACAAGCAGTCGTCCGAACGAGTAAAAAACAGCTCCGGGGGTAATTCCTTCCGAGCGTAAATTATTGCCCAGGTTAACATTTGCTAGCCTGAAAGACGAAAATAGTCAAGTTTCGCGCCTGCAAAACCGCTTCCGTGGCAGCGCTGCGGCCTACTATCCGCCAGACCGCGGCCCGACAGGCTCTACGCTCGGCTCGTAAGGTGTTGGTCATCCGAGTGCTTGCGGGCCGGCTACGATCCAAGCCATATTGCCGCGACGGCTCGTGAAGGCGGCAGGAGCGGTTTAACATGAGTTCAAAAATCAGTCGGAATGGTTCTCTCGCCGGGTTTCGCGTAGTCGATCTCACCGAGGGAATCTGCGGCCCGTTCAGCTCGATGCAATTGGCAGATGCCGGGGCGGAGGTTATCAAGATCGAACCCCCCACCGGCGATTATGCGCGCCAGGTTGGCCCGCCTTTTGTGAACGGCGAGAGCGCAGCTTTTCTCAGCCTCAATCGCAATAAGAAGAGCGTGGTGCTCGATTACCGGCGCGAGGATCAACAGCGGATTCTTCACCAACTCGGCACTACCGCTGATATTTTTCTCGAAGACTTGGGACCCGGCAAAGCCGAGCAACTCGGTTTCGGTTACAGGCAGTTAGCTCACCGCAATCCCCGCCTCGTATATTGCGCGATTAGTGCGTTCGGGGAAGAAGGTCCGCTCAAAGACCTGCCCGGCGCTGAACTGGTCATCCAGGCGATGTCTGAATATACCGCTTCGCTGGGCCGGATTGGTGATCCGCCGCTTCGAATTGGCGCGGACGTTGCCTCTATCAATACGGGTATCTTCGCCGCTCAGGCAATCCTTGCTGCGCTTTTTCATCGCGAGCGCACAGGTCAGGGCCAACGTGTGGCCGTCAGCCAATTCGGCTCTTTGCTGCATCTGCGCGGCATTATGTGGCATTCGATGACTGAACCCGACGACTGGTACGGGTTCCATCTCGACCATTACACTAATCCTCCCGATTATGGCTATCAGGCCAAAGATGGTGCGCTATATTTCATTCTTCGCCGCGGCAGTAGCGAAGATTGGGATCGGCTGGTGCTGGAACTCGGGATAGAGCGTGTTTTGTCGGATCCACGCTTCAGCGATTATGGGCGGCAAGCGACCAGCATAGGCCGCTATGCGCCTGAAGTTAAGCACATCTGGGAAGAGGCCTTCAAGACTCGCTCGCGCGACGAGATCATTGCCCTCATCAAAAACCTTGGCGGCGATGCGGTGCCGATCTTGGATTATCCGTCGTTGGTATCGCATCCCCAGGTCGAGGCGATGGATATCATCGTTGAGGTACCGCATCCGAACGGAGGCAGCTTTAAAACCATTCGCCCGGTAGCCCGCTTTGCTGGGGCGACCGGAGCTCAGATCACCGCTCCTCCGAAACTGGGCGAGCATACGCGGGAAATCCTCGCCGAAGTTAGTTCCGCAACGGACGTTTCTTAGTCAGGACCCTTACGCGAGCAGCACAGCGATTATTCCTGACACGAACACCCCATCAAAAGTACCGGCGCCGCCTATTGAAGCAATGGGCGCGTTGAGTCGGGCTACTGAGGCCAGGTTGAGCACATCGGCCCCTATCAGACAGCCGATCGTGCCGGCTACGTACGCGACCACCGGCCGGTGCTCCCGCGTTAGCAGCATCGCGACGATAGCAGCGGCTAAGCCCGGTATGAAGGTCGGGACAGCAATTCCGGCGCCCGGGATTATCCGCGAAAAGTGATGGACGAGGAGCGCAACGACTATGGTCGCCACCAAGGCTGGCGCCAAGCCGCCCGCGCGCATCAACAGGTAAGCCGATAGTAACACCGGAATTACGGCGCCGCCGAGGTTGACTGCCACTATCGTGTCGTTCGGGTCTGCCAGGAGGCCGGGGATGTAGCTGAGATTGTAAATGTGATGATGATGTACCAACGGAACCGAAGAAATCGATCCAATAGGTATATTGATATAGCTGCCAAAGAT
>JAMXLL010000257.1 GCA_024281015.1 Candidatus Binataceae bacterium | reverse complement strand
AGCTTGAAACGCGTCATCAGAGCGTCAACCTGGGCCGGCGTTCCGGTCAAAAATATCCACCCTTTTCGTTCGGCGCGTTGTTCTTTCGCATAAGCCATAAGCCGCGTGGGAGTATCGCGTTCGGGATCCACTGTAACCGAGACGAAGGAAGCTTTTGAGCCCAGACTAGCGCCAAGTTTATCTGCAATCGAACGCATGCGCGCAGTCAGAACGAGGCATGGGCCGGGACAGGTCGTGTAAAAGAAATCAACCAGGACGGGTCTGCCCTTTAGCGAGGCGAGCGAGAAAGGGTTTCCGTACTGATCGATCAGCTTGATATCGGGCAGGCAATCAGCCGGTGCGCTGGTCGAATAACGGACCGGACTCTCCGTGTTGTGGTTGCATCCGCTGAATCCCATCACGGCCGTTACCAGCCCTGGCGCAATGAACCCCAGTAGAATCAGCCGGCCTGGCGTCCGGCTGAGTTTGGACCCGACTTTCATCATATGTGTGCCCTGGGCAGACTCTTGCTTCGACTGCACTGCAGTACGTATGTTGTCTATATTTATATTAATACTTGAAGCATTTCTGTTAATAATGTAAGCGCAGGCCAAGGTGTGCACTTCCGATAGCCGATGCCCGGCCAAGCTTTCCAGCTGCCATGCTGCGTAACGATGAAATAGCGCACATTTTTGACGACGTGGCCGATATGCTCGAGATCGGCGGCGAGAATTTTTTCCGCGTACGTGCTTACCGTAACGCGGCGCGCGCGGTGCGCGATTTTCCCGCCCCTGTAGCGGAACTGCCTCGTGAGCGCTTGAAGGAAATCCCCGGATTCGGCGCCGATCTCTCGGCGAAGCTCGCAACCATTGTAGCCACCGGCGACCTGCCGGTCCGCATCGAGCTGATGCGGACGTTTCCGAAAGGGTTGCTTGAACTTAAGAACCTCCCCGCGCTCGGGCCCAAACGAATCAAGTTGTTGGCAGATCGGCTGCGCGTGCGAAATCGCGATGACCTGAAAAGGGCGATTGAAGCCGGGCAGTTGCGTTCTATTAGCGGCTTCGGTCCCAAGATGGAGGAACGGCTGCTCGAAGCGCTTAACCGTGAACCCAAGACGATCAAGCCCAGCCGCATCACCTACGCTGAAGCGAGGACCACCGCCGGGAGCTTGCGCGCCTACATGGGCACTTGCGCCGCCGCCGAGCGGGTCGAAATAGCTGGTAGTTTCCGGCGCCGGCGTGACACAATTGGCGATCTCGACATAGTAACGGCGTCACAAAACGCTCCAGCGGTCATAGAGCACTTTCTGGCGTTTCCCGCAATTATCAAGAGCCTCGGTGCGGGCGACACTCGTGCCAGCGCGGTGTTGAACAACGGGTTGCAGGTTGATCTGCGGGTGGTGCCGCGGCCGAGCTGGGGCGCGGCATTAGTCTACTTCACCGGTTCGCAAGCCCATTGCATCCGAATCCGCCGTCTTGCCCAGACCCGAGGACTGTTGCTCAACGAGTACGGACTCTATCGCGGTACGAAACTGATCGCGGGCCTTGAAGAAGAAGACGTCTACCGAGACCTCGGCCTTTCATGGATTCCGCCGGAACTGCGCGAGGACCGTGGGGAGGTCGAGGCAGCGCGCGACGGCCGGCTGCCGAGGCTGGTCGAGCTCGCTGATCTGCGCGGCGACCTTCACTGTCATTCGACCTGGACGGATGGCCGCGCTTCGATTGAGGATATGGCCAAGAGTGCTCAGGCGGCGGGACTGGAGTATTTTGCGCTGACGGACCATTCTCAGCGGCTTGCAATGGTCCATGGGCTTGATCCGCGGCGTCTGCGCGATCAGTGGAAGGAGATCGAAGCGATCTCGGCTCGCCTCCCAATCACCATCCTGCGCGGTATCGAAGTTGACATCCTGGAAGATGGCACGCTTGATCTGCCCGACGAGGTGCTCCAGGAATTGGATTGGGTCGTAGCTTCGGTGCATTCGAAGCTCGATATGGAGCCCGCGGCGATGACACGCCGTATGACAAGAGCGATCCGCAATCGCAATGTCGACGTGATTGGCCATCCCACCGGTCGTGTGCTCGGCCATCGCGAGCCCAGCGATTTTGATATCGGCGAGATTATGCGCGTGGCGCGCGAAGAAGGGTGCGCACTGGAGGTCAATTCCCAAGCCGATCGCCTTGACCTCACCGACACCGCCTGCCTGGCGGCCAAGCACGCCGGCGTCAAACTGGTTATTTCGAGTGACGCGCATTCAACCCGCGGCTTTGGCTTGCTCAAGTACGGCGTTGGCCAGGCGCGTCGCGGTTGGCTCGAGGCGGCCGACATTCTCAATACGCACCCGCGTGAGCTACTCCGCGAGCGCAGATAAAAGAGCGCTCAGCAGCACGATTGCCGTTCCGCCGAACGAAAATAGCCGCCCAGGGATACGGTTTTTGGTGATGTGGCTCCGTTGCTGACGGTTCAAAAGCTCACGACGGCAGGAATACGTGCTCACGATGCGGCCCCCGCCTTTATCGCCGCCACCAGAGGGGTGCGAAAGATTTCAAGTATTTTGGGTAGTACTAGATGCGGCATAGCACTTGCACGATGGGCTTACATAGCATCAGGCTGGCTGCTACGCCGGAATGGCAGTCTCCTTTTTCCGGTTAAGATAGCCACCATTATCGACCTAGGAGCTTACACCAGAGCTGGCGACCCTGAATTGTCCGGTTTTCAATCCGACCAGTATTCACGATACGATCTCGCACACTCTCTGGGTCGGCGACTCCCAAAACGCCTCTGCCGCACATTATTGTCCAGCAGCGGCCTTCAGCTGAACGAGGTTTTAG
>JAMXLL010000256.1 GCA_024281015.1 Candidatus Binataceae bacterium | reverse complement strand
GGATTTCGGCGTCAGTACGGGGACGATTACTATGCCGCGTTCGTGCTCGACTTCGACGGCAACAATATAGAAGCCTGCTACTTCGGCGAAAAGGCCCCGCCCGAATGAGCCGATCTTTACGACTTGTCTTTCAGGGTCCTTCCTGGGGCGAGCTAGGCGAGGTCGGGGGACATTCGCCGACAACGGCTCGTGGTAGAGCGTGAGCGTATCGGCGGGCGGCGCTCCGACCAAAGCCGATCGGTTGATGCGCACTTATTTTGGTGAGCCGTCCGGGACTCGAACCCGGGACCCTGTGATTAAAAGTCACATGCTCTACCGGCCTGAGCTAACGGCTCACAAAGCGCGAGGGACTTCGATCATTGCAGGCTATTCCGGTGATTGGAAGGGGTCGCTGCCACAGGCAGTCCGCGGCTCTTACGTTTCAAAATTGGCTCGCGCCTTACCCGCGATAGGTGAAGCGATGATCAATGCGTGCGACGGTCGCGCCGCGCTGATTCGTCAGCGTTGAGCGGATTACAAAAAATGTCATCGCGCCGCTCCGCCCGGTTTTGGTATACGTTTCCGCCAGTTGTGAGCTGATCGAGATCGCATCGCCGGCGCTGATCGGCTGGCCAAACTCAACGTCCATTCCGGCCGCGAGCCGCGGCACGTGTTTGGGAAGATAGTCAAAAATATCTTCGAGCGCCCGGAAGGTCGCCACGAAGGCAGGCGGGGCTATCGTCGAAGTTTGGTCTGATTCGATCTGATTCATGGCAAGCTGCTTTGCCTCGCCCATCATGGTGCGGAAGCTCGCGATCATTTCAGCACTAATAATGACCGGGCTTGGTGTTTCAAACACACGGCCAAGCAGCGATCGATCAAACTCGACCATTCTAAGCTCCTTGCGATAATCGTCTACCCGGTGGATGACCGCCGGCGGCACTATGGTCCATTAACACCGCATCGATTTCCAAAGTTTGTATTGAATACAGTCGTACGCAGTGCGAAGGCAATCGCGCTTTCATCTCGCAATCATGACTTATGGCGAATTAAATAGCCGAGGCTTGGGTGCGATCGTAACAAGGGCTATGGACAAAATTTCCTACAAACGAGTTGGATGCTTGACGACGTTGATAAACGGCGGCGATTGCGCGCTGGCATGCCGCCTGCTTATAGCAGGCAAAGGGATTCGAGCCAAGTGCGTTTCCAACTGATGCACTTAATTCGAGCCTTTAACTACATCAAGGAGTATTGAAGATGCTGTACTGGGCATTTGTATTTCTGGTTATCTCCATCGTCGCGGCCATTTTTGGCTTCGGCGGCATCGCGGCCGGAGCAGCCACGATCGCGAAGGTACTGTTCGGCCTGTTCCTGATTATTTTCATCGCGTTGCTGGTGGCTGGATTAGCAGCAAGCAAAACATAACTCGAGCCGCACTGAGCGCCGAAGTGCAGCTCCCGCGTTGTAATTTCTCGGAACGCACCTCGCTGCGGCCTGTCAAAGCGGGCGGGGTGCGTTTTTCGTCGTATTCTTGGTAGCTGAAAAAGGAGCTTAATCATATGGCTCGCGGAGTCGGAGGCCATTCACCAGCAAACGTGCAAAAATTCCTCAAAGGGCAGGGTTACCCGGCACATAAGGACGATTTAATACAGACGGCCCGCAGCAATCATGCGCCGCATGAAGTCATCCAGACGATTCAAAACCTGCCGGATGAAGAGTTCGCTGGCCCGCAGGATGTGATGAAGGGCTATGGTGCGGAAATGAAAGGCGAAAAGGAGTAAAGGCTCGCCGCAGGTCTTCGCGTTCCGCGCGCGTCCTGCACCTGTCACCTCGCCTCTCGTTTCGGCGGCAGCCGAATCGGGAATCGGCGGGTATCGGATTCGCGGGCGCGGGAGCGGTTGAGGGCATATTGCCGAACCGCCCTGCGCCCCTCATTATCATTTGCACATACTCGCGCACATCCCGCATCGAGTAACTCGCCAGAGGCGGCAAGCGCGGCACGGCCACCGGCAATAATTACCAGTTGCGGCCTGTCGATCTTGAGTGCTCGCACGACCTGAACAGAAGCAGGCACGTTGGACGGCAGCGCGCAACTGAGACAGATCAAGTCTGGTGTGTAGCGATTCACAAAATCCCGAATCTCCGTGACCGATTTATTCTCGCCGACGAAGCTTGCCGCGATTCCGTCCTGGCGCAACAATTCGAGTACTACCATCAAGCCCAGGCTATGGGATTCGCCGGGCGGGCAAACACCCAGTACGCGATATGGGGCCGCCAAGCGAGGTTTGGCGAAGCGGCTTCCCAGGTTGGCAATCAGTTCACGTGTTGTGTCGACGATGAACTATGTGTTAGCCGGAGTCAGGTGACCCTCGTCGAACTCCTGTCCCGCCAGTTCGAGAGCACGAGCGAAGATTCCCTTGAAGGTTGCCTCCAATCCGTGTTCATCACAATAGCGAATGGCAAAAGCCTGCGCGTCCTGGCGATCAAGCTCGAGCAGCTTGCGGTAGTAATCGTGATAGTCCTCCAGCGCGATGTCCGCGCCGAGCAGCAGTGAGAAAAAATCCAGAGACGGAATGTAATCGCCCGCCACCTTGATACAAGCGGTCAGCGGCGTAGCGATTACCAGTCCAGCCGGCCCCCACAGCCATGTCCAGTAAGCGGCTGAAAACAACAGCGCCACGGGGGAGACCCCGACTCCCGCACCGATGAAAAATGGCTCGATGAACTGCGCCGCAATTTGATCCAGGCCCACAAAGGTCGCTGCTACCTCGATAGCTTTGGACCATCCCGGGAACACCGCGAACGCTACCAGGGTCGGCATCAGTGCCGAGGCGGTCGCGCCGACATACGGGATGTACCGGAGGACGAAGCCGAGCGTCCCCCATAGTTCAGGGTTGGGAATGCCCAACAGCCAGAGAATAGTGCCGCTGACGATCCCGTAGGTGAGATTCACCATCGAGAATAGAAATAGGTAGCGGCTCACGGTACTCCCGGCCGCGTCGATAGCTTGCGCAGCAACGGGTAGCCGCGCCCGTGCCGCCAGCCGGATAAAGCGATCGCGCAGATCCAACCGGCTGTAAAGCAGAAAGAACAACAAGACAACCGTGAGTGCCGCCTCGGCCATACCGCTGATGAATGAGCCGGCCGACCTCGCGAACAAATCGAAGGGGGAGAAAGCCTGAGTAGTCTGAACGGTGCGCGGCCCCGGTGCCTGGCGGGACGTGCTATTTCGCTCCAGCTCCTTTTGGATGTTTTGAAGCGCGCCCTCGACGTCGCGCAGCCACGCGGGAGTGCTCTTCTCGAGATGGGATAGTTTGGTTGCGATATTGGATGAATAGGAGGAGACCTCGACTGCTACGGAGGTCAACTCGACCGTCAGAAAATACAGGATGCCGGCGATCGCCAGCATCCCGGTAATCACTACGATGGCGCTGCCCAGAGCACGCCCTAACCAAAGCTCCAGGCGGCTGACTATCGGGCTAAAGACCACCGCCAGGATAGCGGCGAAGGAAATCGGCAGGAGAACATCGCGGGCATAATAGAGTACCGCGGTGGCGATTATTATGCCCACTAATGGCCGAGTCGCGCGACCAATGGCACTCTGATCGCCGTCGGATTCGGAAATGTCGGTTAACTCCTTGCTCGACACTGCGGCCGCAATTCCCGCCTGAGGCCGAAAGCACCCGGCCGCTTGATTCTAGTAAATCGTCCGAAGCATTGGGAAACAGCGCGCGCTTGGCCACGGTGGCAGAATAGACCGCCGAAGCTTCCAAGCGACTGCCTGGTTCCGCCGGCCGCCCCCGGCGCCCGGTACTTCAGTTGGGGACTAATAATCCCGCTCGCTGCCAGATTCTTCTTGCTCTTCTTCGCCCTCCTCGCCTTCTTCCATTTCCGGCTCCCGATGGGCGGCTTCAGTGGCGAGGCGGGTGAGCATCTTCTGGTTCCAAGTCAGGTGGTCATTTTCCTGCTTGCGGACCTCCCGCACGGCGCGGCTCACGATCTTCTTCAGGTCTCGTTCCTCGATCTCTTCTACCAATGAGCCGAGCAACTCCCAATTCCAATGGTCCTTTGTTTCGGCTAACACAAGGTTCTCAAGATTGTTGATGTCCTTCAGCTCAGGAGGAACATCCGCCGAGAGCAGTCCCTGGGCCTTGTGTTCGGCGGCTTCGGCGGCCGGGCTCATCTCGTCTTCATTGCCACCCGCAGCATTGAGCATCTCTTGGCACAACTCGACATGGCGTTGCGTTTGCTCATGGTACTGTTCGAGTTTAGAACGGAGATCGTCATGTTCGAGTTCTTCCAAGGCGCGGTCATAGAGTTCAACTCCACCTTGCTCGACGGCGAGCATCTCGGAGAGGAACTCCTTCAGCCATTCCCCGTTGAGAGGCTGGCGGCTGCGGGACCGGGATGGGCGCGTGGCCTGCTTCCGGCTCGAGGAGCGGCTGTCGCTGTGGCTGCGTGACGTCGTGCTTTTTTTCATATCAATGCTTCCGGTTGTTTGTTGGCCAACTACTGTAACCAAACCATCACCGCTTTGAGGCAATTGTCAGCGGGGCGGCTCACTCTGCTGTTTCATGATACACCGCGAAAGCTCCGCAACCCGGGTGCGAACGACTAATCGGCGCCGGGCCCATACAGTATTGACGGGGACCTCAGCAACCGCTACGCAATCAATATGCCCAGCAAAATAATGCATTTTTGGCCGATTAGACTCTGCAACCGGAATGGCTGCAACTGATTAATTGCCTCAATAGTTGATGCGGCAATTGGCGCCGTAGCCCATCGACGATTTGCGTCTATTTGCTGATATCGTCTCCTTAATGGTTTCCAAGCGTTTATGGGACAATTGACCTGGCGTGAGCTTGGAACGGGACACGGTGACCGATCGGGCTGCGCGAACATGCGTAAGGAGCGCACGACGCAGGTAACAGCTCTGACCGGTGCTGGAATTTTTTGCACATCACCAATTCGGCCGCGACAAAATTTGCACGTCGGATCGGTGCCCGATTATGTGCACGGTCGGCTTACAGATGCGTGCCCCTATCCCCCTCGGGCACAGACTCAAGTTCGGCCAACCACGCACTCGCCTCGCTGTCGCTGGGGGCACGATAATCCCCGCGAGGTGATAGCGAACCGCCGGAACCGACCTTCGGCGCATTAGGAATGCAGCTCCGTTTGAACTGGCTGAGCTTGAAAAATCGGAAAAGGAAGGTGCGAAGATGATTCTTGATTTCGCTCAGGTCGTATTCGTGGCGCTGATCAGCAGGAATATCGGGCCAGGAACCGAGCGAACGATCGCGCCAGGCACAATAAGCGAGGAAGGCTATCTTGGTCGGGGTAAACCCAAACCTGAGGGTGTAATAGAGGTTGAAGTCCTGTAATTCGTAGGGACCGATCAATGATTCGGTGGCCTGAATCTCGCCCGCCTTGCCCGGCACCAACTCGGGGCTGATCTCGGTAGCGAGTATCTCGCGCAGGGTTGAACTAGCTTCTGCACCGAACCGCTCAGCCTCCGCCACCCAACGGATCACGTGCTGGATGAGTGTCTTGGGCACGCTTGCATTCACTGCATAGTGGGACATGTGATCACCCACGCCATACGTGCACCATCCCAAAGCCAGCTCACTGAGATCACCGGTGCCGACTACCAGCGCATTGTTCAAATTGGCGAGCCGGAAAAGATGGCTGGTCCGCTCGCCTGCCTGGACGTTCTCAAACGTCACGTCAAACGTATCCGTGCCGGAGCTGTAAGGATGACCAATATCCGAAAGCATCTGGTGCGCTGCGGGCCGAATATCGAGTTCATGCGCCGCGCATCCGATATTTTTCATCAGCCGCCGCGCCTGTTCGAGGGTGCGGCTACTGGTGGCAAAGCCGGGCATCGTGTAGGCGATGACGTGCTGGCGAGGATAGCCCAGGCGGTCCATGGCCTGGGCACATACGAGCAGTGCCTGGGTTGAATCGATGCCGCCGGAGACGCCGATTACCACATGGCGAAGACCAGTGGCGCGAAGTCGCGTCACCAGCCCTTGCACCTGGATTTCATAAACCTCGGCGCATCGTTCTTCGCGCCCCAGGGGATCGGCCGGAACGTAGGGGAAACGTTCATAGCGCCGTTCCAGCAACAGCCGCTCGCGCCGGGGCAGGTCCAGCTCAAAGGTGACCGTGTGAAACTCGCGGGTACGAGGGGCCTCGCGCCGAACCGCGTGGCCGAAGCTGGTCTGCCGCATGCGCTCCTGCGAAAGCCGTTCGAGGTCGATCTCTGAGCAGATTAGCTGCGGCGGGTCTTTAAATCGCTCCGACTCCGCTACCAGGTTGCCATTTTCCGCGATCAAGGCATGGCCATCCCAGGCGAGATCAGTTGTCGATTCACCGGCTCCCGCAGCACTATAAAGGTAAGCAGCCAGACAACGAGCTGACTGGTTGGAAACTAATTGCCTGCGGTATCCCGCCTTGCTGACCGTGATGTTAGAAGCGGACAAGTTCAGTAGCACGGTGGCGCCAGCTAACGCCCCTTCGCTTGAAGGCGGTATTGGTACCCACAGGTCCTCGCAGATCTCAACATGAAAGCTCAACAGGGGCTGACTGCTACAGGTAAAGAGAAGTTGTGAGCCAAAGTGAATGTCGCGTTGGCCTAAGAGGTCCACCGTGCCGCGGAGGGCAGTTTCCCCGGAGTTGAATTGCCGAGCTTCATAGAATTCGCGATAGTTGGGCAGGTAGGTCTTTGGAACTAACCCCAAAACACGCCCACGTTGAATCACTACCGCGCAATTGTAAAGGAGATGGTCAAACGGCAGCGGGCATCCCACCACCGCCACCAGCGGCAACTCGCGCGACGCTTCCAGAATTCGCGAAACACCGTCACGGCAAGCCTCCAGCATCGCCCGTTGATGAAAGAGGTCGTCACAGGAATAAGCGGACAGGCCTAACTCAGGGAACAAAACCAGCACCGCATGCTGCAGCGCGGCTCGGCGCATCAGCTCGATAGTTTGCGCAGCATTATATGCCGGGTCGGCGACTCGAACGGCCGGAATGCCCACTGCTACGCGAATGAAGTCGTGATTATACAGATTGAAGAAATTCTCGCCCGGTCGCACCTTGTTTCTCCACCAAGTTGCCCCTGCTGAATATTTACGACGACCTTAGCTATTCCTGAGGAGCAACCATCCTTCCTATTTTACCACATTGAGCTGTGCAGCTCTTAGCCCGTGGGCTTTCGACTCTTCTGAGATGACTGCGCGTGATATTGGCTGTCTGCGTGGCGCCCTCTACTAGCAACGCCCTGGCTGCAAATGTAATCGAGGTAACAACGTTCCGGGGCTGCCCTTGCTTCGTGTTTACACTTCTGCAGATACTGGTCGAGTTCATTTTTGGGGTGTTGCGCTCGAGTGTCTGGGCAGGATTGGATCGCAAGCGGGGCCGGAATTGTTGGCGAACAGATCGGAGGGTGTGCGATTTGCGCCTCGTCGCAATGACCTTTGCCCAGCATCACGCATACGGGGCGATCTGACATGAGGTCGCTTTGAACCTGCCAGACAGCATCATCTCTGCTAGCGGCGTCTCGCTTTCAGCATCGGCTGATGCCGAGCAGGGCCGCCCTGATTGATGTGACACTCGCACAAAAGAAATCGGGCTCGGATTTCTGGATACCGCTGATGCGGAGGAGAATATGCTCCCGCAGCGCGCGGCGTCCATTAGTTGACAATTACTCAATAGCGGTCAACTTGGCTTGCCAGGTAGCTCCCGCATCCAGGCAGCGACCAACTTGGGAGGTTTAGCGTGGGGGAAACCAATTGCCCGACCTGCGGCACGCAGTTGTGTGACGGCGGTAAAATCGCCGGCCGGCGCGATCCGGGAGTCCATGACGTAAGTATCTGCCGAGGATGTGCCGAGATTCTCGTCCTGACTGAATCAGCCCACGGACTGACACTACGTCCTACTACTGCCAGTGAGTACCTGGCATTGCCCGAGGATGCTCAGTCGCTGCTACGCGTGGCCTATTTGTTGGTGGGCCGCCAGCAGCGGTTACTGCGAGCGCCTCGCCAGTTACATTGAACCGGCCATTCACGCCGCCTAACTGACACTGGGACTGCCGGGCCCCAGTTCGATGCCTAGTCAGTGACCGCGCCGACGCTGCTGCTCGACACCTGCGCTGCATACTTGGCAAGGACGCCCCGCGTATACCGCAGCGGAGGCGGGCTCCAGGCGGCACGCCGGCGACCGATTTCCGCATCGTCGACATTTAGTTGCAGCAGTTTGTGATCGGCATCGATGGTAATTGAGTCGCCTTCGCGCACCAGTGCGATGAGTCCGCCCACCTGGGCCTCTGGTGCGACATGCCCCACCACCAGGCCATAAGTACCCCCTGAAAACCGGCCATCGGTGATCAGGCCTACCGAATCACCCAACCCGGCGCCGATTATCGCTGACGTTGGCGACAGCATTTCGCGCATGCCGGGACCGCCCTTTGGCCCTTCATAGCGGATGACAACAACGTCACCCTTGGTGATTTTTCCGGCCAGGATGGCGGCTAGACAGTCCTCTTCGCGCTCGAACACCCGGGCGGGACCGGTGATCTGATGATGAGCTATACCGGTAATTTTCGCGACGCAGCCCTCAGGGGCGATATTGCCTTTGAGGATGGCCAAATGACCCTGGGGATACACCGGCGTTTCCCATTGGTGGATTACGTCTTGATTGGCGGGTGGCGCGTCGGGCACTTGGGTCAGATTTTCGGTGATCGTTTTGCCGGTAATTGTAATCGCATCACCATGCAGCAATCCGCGATTAAGCAGCATCTTCATGACCTGAGGGATGCCGCCGGCCCGATGCAGATCCGTGGCGACGTAAGTTCCGGAGGGCTTGAGGTCGCACAGGACCGGCACGCGTTGGCGGATGGCTTCGAAATCGTCGATGGTAAGCGGCACTTGGGCCGCGTGCGCCATCGCGAGTAGATGCAAGACTGCGTTGGTTGAACCACCCACCGCCATCACTACTGCGATGGCGTTTTCAAACGCCTGGCGCGTCATGATGGTACGCGGCAGGAGTTGCTGGCGGATGGCGCGCACCACCGCTTCGCTCGATTCCGCAGCGCTGCGGGCTTTCTCGTCGTCCTCGGCCGCCATGGTGGACGAGTACGGCAAGCTCATTCCCATCGCCTCGATGGCGGAGGACATCGTGTTGGCGGTATACATTCCGCCGCAGGAACCGGCCCCTGGGCAGGCACGGCGCTCAACCTCCATCAATTCCTGTTCGTCAATTTTGTGGGCACTATACTGTCCGACCGCCTCGAAGGCGCTGACGATGGTGAGGTCGCGGCCGTTGTAATGGCCCGGCTTGATGGTACCACCGTACACAAAGATTGATGGGATATTCATGCGTGCCAGTGCGATCATCGCACCGGGCATGTTCTTGTCACAGCCGCCAATCGCCACCACGCCGTCCATTGCCTGAGCGTTGCAGGCGGTCTCGATTGAATCGGCGATCACCTCGCGCGAAACCAGGGAATATTTCATTCCCTCGGTGCCCATTGAGATGCCGTCGCTCACGGTAATCGTGCCGAAGACCTGCGGCATCGCGCCCGCTGACGCGATCGCCCGCTCTGCGCGTTGGGCGAGCAGATTTAAACCAAGATTGCACGGGGTAATGGTGCTGTAAGCATTGGCAATGCCGACGATCGGTTTGGCGAAATCCTCGTCCTTAAAGCCGACCGCACGCAACATTGAGCGATTCGGCGAGCGCTGCACCCCTTCGGTAACAAGCCTGCTGCGATAGTTTTCCGCCATGTTTTTCACCAACTAGCATGCGCCGCGGCGATGTCGCGGTTGACCCATAAAATGGAGCGCCGGCACACCAGTGGCCAGCTCTCGTCTGCCATGATTGACGGCGCGATTGCACCATAAGCCCCTGGCTAATCGCAAGCGGCCCGGTGCGATGGCCAACTTGCCACCGGTACAAGTTCACTTTGACGCCGAGAAGCTGACGCTGTGTCGGAACACGATCCAGAAGCAGGCCCGATGGGGAAGCATTCGCTACCAGTCAGCTACCGGTTGCGGCCTTTGATCGTGCGTTCGAGTTCGCGCTGATTAGCCTTGCGGGCGATTGCTTCGCGCTTGTCGTACAGTTTTTTGCCCTTGGCTAGAGCGATTTCGACTTTCGCACGGCCGTCCTTGAAGTAAATCTTCAGCGGCACTAACGAATAGCCACTTTCACGAACCCTGCCCCACAGACGGTTAATCTCGCGGCGATGCATCAGGAGCTTGCGCGGCCGTGTCTCTTTATGGCTGAACTGGCCGGCAGGCGCGTAGGCGCCAATATGAACGCCATGGAGGAAGGCTTCACCGTCCCTGATCCGCGCGTAGCTGTCACGCAGGTTAACCCGGTGATCGCGCAACGATTTGACTTCGGTGCCAAGCAGCGCCAAGCCGGCCTCAAGTGATTCTTCAATAAAGAAATCGTGCCGCGCCTTGCGATTATCGGCCACGAGCAGGCCGCGGTCCTTGGCCGCATGTTTCTGCTGGAGACTCGCCATCGTTGTTTCAGGCTGGCCACAACTCCCGTGAGGCGAGTCTGGCGCCCTCGGCCAACGCTCCGAACTTAGCCCAGGCGATTTCGGCATCGACGCGCGAAGAACCAGCGATGGTTGCAAAGCCACAATCGGTCCCCGCGATGACATTTTCGCGGCCGACCTGGTGCGCTACATTGCAAATCCGCTGTGCGACAAGTTCCGGATGTTCGATGAAATTGGTGACGGAATCGATCACGCCGGGAATCAAGATCATGCCGTCGGGCAATTTAGCATTTCTGAAAACGGTCCACTCGTGCTCGTGGCGGGGATTTGAGGCCTCGTATGAAATTGCGCCAACGCGCGCCTTCAGCACGATGTCAAGAATATCGCGCAGCGGTACGTCATGGTGATGGGGTCCCTCGTAATTACCCCAGCACAAGTGCAATCTAACCCGTTCCCGCGGGATGTTCGTCAGCGCGTAATTTAGCACCTCGATATGCGATTCTATCGTCTTGCGAAAGTCCGTCAGGCTGAGGTCCTTGAATTGCACGTGGCGGCTCATCGCGAGGTCCGGGCAGTCAACCTGCAGAATGAAGCCGGCGGCGCAAATTGCCTCGTATTCCGTGCGCATCGCCTCGGCCAGCGCCTGCAAATAAGCTTCGTGCGTCGGGTAATATTTGTTGCTCAGGAAGAAGGTGATAACTCCGGGCGAGGCGGCGCTCATAAAAGTTTCGACCGGATGAGCAGCAGCCACTGCCGCCTGCAGGTTCTGCACCTCAAGCTCGACGGCTTTTCGATCTCGGTATGAGATCGGCGCGGTACAGGCCGGCCGTTGCAAGACGGTCACGCCTGTCTCGTTAGCCCCGCGCCGTGCGAAATTACGGAATTCGGCGAGATCAGTGGCGCGCAATGGGGAGCTCTTCTCGCTGCCCTCGAAGCCGCTCATTCGATCCTTAACGTAGGTCGAATAAGATGGCTTGCCCATTTCGCCATCGTTGACAATATCGACGCGTGCCTCGACTTGCTTCCGGACAATTTCCTCGACCGCTGATTTGACTCGGGTAGCCAGCGCCGCCGCATCAAAAGCTGCACCGGATTCTTTACGCTGCAGCATCGCGAGCAGATCATCAGGGCGCGGCAAACTACCAGTGTGGGTAGTAAGAATGCGATCGGTACTGCGCTTCATCGGCGCCTCCTCGAACAGGAGATGGGGGACGGGCACAAGTTAGCGCGCCAACCTCGAAAAAAATAGCGAAACAAAGTTCCCGCCCGCGCCACCGGCGCGAGAAACTCGGCACCAGGCCGGGTGCCCTTCGCGGACTTTGCGTTCGTTGCGCTAGGTAAAGCCGAGTTCTTTGAGCCGGTAACGCGCTTCTGCGGCGCGGTCGGCGTGCACCATGACTCGGGCCTCGATCGCCGATGTAGTGCCGAGCAATCGCGAGGATTCGCCGTCGAAGATAAAGGCTTCCATGCCGCCTTGCTGCAAGAAATCATAGGCCATCCGGATGCGAACCGGATCGGAGCTCTGAAATACCGCTTCCAGTGGCTCGTTGTCCTCGAAATCAACCATTACGCTCTCGCTTGTCGAGGAGAATCGTCCGCTGTGCGCCGGCCCATTATTCGATTGTAAAGCAGCCAGACTCCGAAAGTGAGCACTATGACGGCAACGAACCCGTCAAACCGATGGAAGTACGGCGCCAGCGCAGTCCAATGAGCACCTAACTGTTGGCCAACATAAGCCAGGCCGAGACACCATATATAGGAACCGGCGAGCGTATAGAGGGCGAAGGGCAGCAAGCTCATACGTGCAACGCCCGCAGGAAAGGCAATGAAGGTCCGTATCACGGGGAGCAGCCGGCTGAAGAAGACGGCCGCTGCACCCCATTTTTTAAAGAAGTGCTCGGCCCTCTCCAGTTCGTGGGGGGCGATCAAGACGTACCGGCCATAGCGTTCGATCACCCAGCGCCCCCCGGTTGCGCCAAGATAATATCCAACTGCCGAGCCAAACAGGCACCCGAATGCACCGGCGATGGCAACCGAGTTGAGGTCGAACCGGCCCGTGCTCACAAGATATCCAGAGAAGGGCATAATGACCTCTGACGGCAGGGGTACGCATGCGCTTTCGATGCCCATAAGCAGCACAATGCCGCCATAGCCCATCATACCGATGACAGCTATGATCCATGCGGACAAGCCTGTTATCAGCCGATCTATCGCCACTGCATTGCCTCGTCGTCCTCGCGCCCCGCTAGCTTTTCATGCCGGACGAGTCCGGCCCACAAGGAGCCACGATACACCTTCGCGCAAGAACCACGCCCGAAAGTGACCAGGAAGTCGCCATTATATTCGTATATTTTGGATGATTCAGTAGTACACGGGCGCTCCACCTGCGACCCGCTGGTGGGGGCCGTCACTTATGCGCACAGCAACGGCATATCTATTGTGTGCCTGTTCTAAACGCAGCGAAGGTTTACGGCGCTGCGATTCAGATGTATGTAACGGCGTGGAAATTAATTTTCAGTAGAGTCCAAGTCGCAATTTCGGGGGGACCTGCCGATGCTGCTTCGAATGTATGCTATCACCACGATCGTACTCGCGCTCAAAATGGCGGCGATATCTGTTGTGCAGGGGCGCGCACGGGCAAGTGCCGGGGTCTTCACCAACCCCGAGGACGCCAAAACCTTCGGCGCTCAGTTCGCATCTACCGAGCCACCGGCGGTGGAGCGGGCCAACAAAGCCTGGCGCAACGACCTTGAGAACATCCCGATTTTTCTGATCATCGCCTGGATTTATGTATACGCCGGCCTCGCCGCGGGCGCATTTGTCATCTACTGCGTCATTTTTATGGCCGCACGCATAGTGCACACGTTCTGTTATCTCAACGCGCGTCAGCCCGCGCGTACGATCGCCTTCACGGTCGGCGCGTTGACCGCCCTGGCGATGATGATTCATGTATTCGTTGGCGTCGTGGTGTGAGGCCGATAAGTATGAAGCTGGAAAAAGCGGTCAATATCGAAGACCTCCATCGGATGGCGCGGCGGCGCCTCCCCAAAGTTGCCTTCGATTTTATTGAGGGTGGCGTCGAGGACGAGCTTGGAATAGCGCGTAATGAGTCTGCGTTCTCGCGCTTTTGTTTGATGCCGCGCTACCTGGTTGACGTTAACCGTCGCGACCAAAGCGCCAAGCTCTTTGATCGCGTTTATGCCAGTCCGTTCGGAATTTCGCCAACCGGAGCAGCCGGCCTGTTCCGTCCCGGAGCCGACCTGATGCTGGCAGAATCGGCCGCCAAGGCGAATATCCCTTTCATCATGTCGGGTGCCAGTACCGGCTCTATAGAAGCAGCGGCACGGCTCGCACCGACTCACACCTGGTATCAGCTCTACGTTGCCCGCGACTCCAAGATTACCGAGGATCTCGTCCGCCGCGCCCGCGATGCGGGCTTGGGCACCCTGGTGTTGACAGTCGACGTTCCCGTCTCGTCCAAGCGCGAACGTAATATTCGCAACGGCTTCGGGCGGCCGCTGAAAATGACGCTGCCCATTATGCTAGAAGCACTGACCCATCCTGGCTGGATGGCGGAATATCTGCGCCACGGCACGCCATTGATGGAGAACTGGGCCCAATACGCGCCGGCGGGCTCCAATGCCGATCAGGTGGCGGATTTCGTTTCCACCCAAATGCCATCAGTGGCAACGTGGGCGGATCTTGAAAAATTCCGCAAGCTCTGGCCGCGCCATCTGGTCGTCAAGGGCATCCTGCACAGGGACGACGCGATCCGCGCCGCAGACCTTGGCGTGGACGGCATCATTGTTTCCAACCATGGCGGGCGCCAACTTGACCGCGCGCCAGCCTCGATAGAAGTTCTGCCGCTGATTCGGGAGGCCGTGGGCGATCGCGTCACGCTGATGCTCGATAGCGGGGTCCGCCGTGGCGCTGACATCTTGATAGCGCTGGCCCTGGGGGCGCGATTCGTGTTTGTTGGACGCGCCACTCTTTACGGTGCGGCGGCCGCAGGTATCGCCGGTGTGCGCAAAGCTATCACCATCCTGCGCCGGGAAATTGATCTCACGATGGGACAGATCGGCTGCCCAAGTCTCGACCAGCTTGACTACAGCTTTGTCTACAACGGCTCGCGATGAGCTTGCTTAATCGCGGATTAGGTCCGCACGAGCCTCAGCATAGTTAATATCAGCGGTGATGTAACTCGCCGTCGCGAATGCGCGGTTGCCTTCGGACAACCTGGCTGTCGCCCAGGCAAATCGCAATTGCATGCCGCGGTCCAAAGCACCTCCTTTCAACGAGTCGCCTAAACTTTCGGGGCGAATGAAGGCCTGGCGAACATCAACCTGGCTTCGGCGTGTAACCGCGGGTCTGCAGAGAGCTTGTCCGCAAGGCCTGTGGGCGTCTCGTTGACGCCGCCAGCCGCGCCGGACTAAGTTGACGGCGGGTGCAGAGAGGCAATTAACACCTATTTTAAGGATCACAGAGAGCCCGACCTGAGGAACTGCAATGCCAATAGCCTATGCAGGCGGGACTTTGCTTCAGGCTACGCTTTGTTGCTTCTCAGCCTGAAGGAGCCGAGAGGATAATGAAGATAATCAACACAGTTACTGGCACCGTCACCACCGACAAGCTCGGGACTACCTTAATGCACGAGCATCTCCTGGTTGGATGGGCCGGATGGGAACTGGACTGCAAAGCACCTCGCTTTGACCGGAAAACCGCGCTTAAACAGGCGGTCCAACGCTTGAAGCAGCTCAAAGACCTCGGCCTCAGCACCTTCCTTGACCCCTGCCCCAATGACATCGGGCGCGACGTGGTGTTCATGGCCGAGACGGCCGACGCCAGCGGCGTGAATATCATCTGTACGACCGGCCTCTATAAAGAAGACCTCGGCAACACGGTCTATATGAAGCAGCGGTCCGCGGACGAAATCGCGGACATCTACACCGCGGAATTGACTGAAGGAATTGGCGAGACCGGCATCAAGGCGGCGTTGATCAAATGCGCCACCGGCAAGGACCACATTACCGAGTACGAAGAAAAATGCTTGCGGGCCGCGGCCCGGGCCTCTAAACGCACTGGCGCTCCGATCACCACCCATACCGATGATGGCACCATGGGCCGCGAGCAACTCGATATTTTTCAAGCCGAGGGAGTCGACCTTCATAAGGTGATTATCGGGCACAGCTGCGGTTCCGCCGACCTGCACTATCACACCGACATGCTGGACCGCGGATGCTACCTGGGATTCGATCGGTTCGGGCTGGAATTTCTCCAGCCTGATCGTTTGCGGCTGGCTTCTCTTATCGGCCTGTTGGGAGTTGGCTTCGAGAGGCAAATCGTGCTTTCTCATGATTCTGTCGCGTGTATCCTGGGGCGCGGGCTTGGCCTGTCTCCGGAGATCATGGAAACCATCAAGAATTGGGAGCCGACCCATATTTTTAAGAATATTCTGCCCACGCTGCGCAATGCGGGCGTGCCTGAACAGAAGATCGAGACGATGATGGTCGATAATCCGCGCCGTTTTTTTGAGCAATAGGCGGGCGACAGCCATGAGGGGCTGTCGGAACTAGTGACCTCTATGTAAAGGCACCGGCCCGGCCAACAGAGTGCCGGTGCGTTTTGCAACGGTGATCGATGCCCTTCCCTTACGGCAAGATTCTCTGTCCGGTTGCCCTCGACGCTAGCTCTACTGACGCGCTGGCGCACGCCGCCTCACTCGCGCTGAATTCGGGTGCAACTTTATATCTGCTCCATGTGCTGCAGATTAATCCGCTCACCGCACAGGGGGCGGTCGAAGGTTTTGCCGGCCAGGATTTCTATAAAGCGCAGATGGATGCTGCACGCGCCCGGCTCGCTGAATGCGCCCAAACCATACCGGCACAGGTCAAGCGAGAACTAGCAGTCGAAATGGGGGAACCAGGTAGTTTGATTATTGCCGTCCAACAGCGGCTTGGTATCGATCTTGTCGTGATGGCCACCCATGGCCGGCGCGGACTTAAGCACCTGGTCTTGGGAAGCGTCGCCGAGCAGGTCGTGCGTGAGTCCGCCGTACCGGTACTTACGGTGCGGGCTGCGGATGTGTCATGACTCGCCTCTTCTCATCTTGCATTCCGTTGGCGCAACCGAGCGCCAGAAAGCATACGCCCGGCTCTCTGGTCCATTCCTTGACTAACCGCCGGTAGCGAGTACCGATAGCTGTCAAATTTTGGGAGAGGCGCACGGTTGTAATGCCTGGGCCGCGCAGAGAGATCCCGTGCAATTGATGCATTTCTCGGGATCGCAATTCATTTGGCGCGTTTCGTGATATTCCTTGAACAAAGGGGCGACTCGGCAAGCGCTAGCGGTTCTGCCGACCCCCTCCACGGACTGGATAATCCGCCGTGCACCAGATCCTGAAGGTACTCAATGGCATCACCGGAACGAGATCCGCGCCTGAATAAATCAAATCAACGCGGGAAGTTGCCGCGCGAGCCAGAAACACGCCAGCAATTACCCCAGAACCTGTGGCTGTGGTGGCTGATTTTTGCCGCGCTGCTGGTGTGGAATCTTTTTGCCTGGTGGCCCTCGCAACATAATACAGCCAGTATTCCTTATTCAACTTTTCTCGCGCAGGTGCGAGCCGACAATGTCGCCAAGGTCCACATTGCTGGCGATGACATAACCGGCGAGTTCGTCAAGCCGTTGCTGTGGCCGCAGCCTCAGCAACACTCCATTGACTCGTCATCGTCCCATGAGTCGCCGACGGCGGCGCCATCTCCTCGGGGATCTGCTGAATCGGGTTCAGACGGCAAACCGGCTGCCGCTAACCCTGGACATCCGTCAGCCCCTCCACGTTACCCGAACTTCCGTACAATGTTTCCGAGTGCAATCGGCGACCCTAATTTGATCGCTTTACTCGAAGCCCATCATGTAGCTATCGAGGTTTCGTCGTCGCCGGCCAATTCGTGGTTGTTCTCTATCCTGGTCAACTGGCTGCCGATGCTGCTGCTGATTGGGTTCTTCTGGTGGATGGCGGGCAAGAGCAGTCGCGCTCAATCGGGGATGTTCGGCTTTGCGCGAATGAAGCCGCGGCGCTATTCCGCCGAACAACCGGGAGTTACTTTTGCGGATGTCGCGGGGGCCGACGAGGCTAAAGCCGAGTTGCAGGAGGAGGTGGATTTTCTTGCCAACCCGGACAAGTATCACGAGCTAGGCGCGCGAATTCCCAGGGGCGTCCTGCTGGTAGGGCCGCCGGGCACGGGCAAGACGCTGATGGCGCGAGCCGTGGCGGGCGAGGCGAGAGTGCCATTTTTCTCGATCAACGCTTCCGAATTTGTGGAGATGTTCGTGGGTGTGGGGGCCAGCCGGGTGCGAGATCTGTTCCGCCAGGCAAAAGAGGCTGCTCCAGCAATCTTGTTCATTGATGAATTGGATGCAGTCGGCCGCCGCCGCGGGGCGGGCGTCGGCACTGTCAACGATGAACGCGAGCAAACCCTCAATCAGCTGCTGGGCGAGCTTGATGGTTTCGACCCCCGTCAAGAGGTCATAATCCTCGCCGCCACCAACCGGCCCGATGTACTGGATCCGGCGCTACTGCGGCCCGGACGATTCGATCGCCAGGTGGTGGTCGGGCTGCCCGATCGCAGAGGCCGCGAAGCGATTCTCCGGATTCATACGCGCCCGATGCGTCTTGGCGCCGACGTCAATTTCGCCATGTTAGCTGGCATCACCATTGGGCTGAGCGGCGCCGATCTCGCCAACTTATGCAATGAGGCGGCGCTGGCTGCAGCACGTCACGGCGGACGGGCGGTTACTATGGCCGACTTCGAGGACGCACACGACAAGATCCGGCTCGGGGCCGCTCATCCGCAGCTCATCGACCCCAAGGAGCGGCGTCTTATCGCCTATCACGAGGCTGGTCATGCAATCGCTGCCTGGTTCACCCCAGCCGCTGACCCGGTGCAAAAGGTTACGATTGTTCCGCATGGACAGGCGCTCGGTGTGACTGCGCAGGTGCCCGGGGAAGACCGCCACAATTTAAGCCAGTCATATCTTAATGCGCGTCTGGCAGTGATGCTGGGCGGACGAACCGCCGAGGAAATCGTTTTCGGCGACGTGACTACGGGGGCGGAAAATGACCTGCTGGAGGCGACGCGTCTGGCGCGCCGGATGGTGACCCGCTGGGGCATGGGCAAGCTCGGCCTGATTGCATTCCGGGCCGATGAACAGCAGCCTTTCCTGGGCTACGAACTCGCGCAACGGCAGGACTATAGCGAAGCCACCGCTGCGGAGATTGACCTGGAAGTCAGAGGATTGCTCGAACAGACTCACGAGCAGGTACGGCGCCGGCTAACCGACTCCCGTCCTTACCTGGATCGCCTGGTTGAAACGTTGTTGGAGGAAGAAACCGTCGGCCTGGACAAACTCACCGAAGTTCTTGGTCCCCGCCCGCAATCATCATCGCGCGATCAAACCGCCACTGACGGCCGTCCCTCAGGCTCAGAAGACTCGGTATCCTTGCATCGCGTGAGTCGAGAGGGGTAAAGACCCGGTTAGCGGCGGATAATCATTGCTGCGGAGGTGCATGAAAACATCGCTCTCTCAAGTGGCCGGCAATGTATCGGTGTCCCATCTGCTGCGAGCAGAGAAGTGGAGGCCATAAGATGGATTCGTGCCAGATTATGGATGCTGACGCTCATATGTGCGAGCCGCCCGCGCTGTGGACGGAACGGCTCGACCGGAAATTTCGCGACCGGGCGCCGCGAATTGTCCGGGACTTCAAGGGGCAGAAGGGCGAGTTTTTCGTCGTCGACGAACACAACAACATGCGGGTCGCCGGGGTCTTCGCCGCTGGTCAAACCTTCGATGAAAAATTCCTGGAGTCGGGCCTCGATAGCGCTCTGCCCGGCGGATGCGATCCGGCGGCGCGCCTGAAGGATATGGAACTGGACGGAGTCGAGTGCGCAGTCCTGTATACCACCTTCGGCTTTGCCCTCTTCAGGATTGAGGAGCCCGAATTTCAGCAGGCCTGCTTTCGTGCATACAATGATTGGCTGGCAGAGTTCGTTAGCTACGCGCCTGACCGGTTCGCTGGCCTGGGCCTGATTTCCTTGTACGATCCCGAAGCCGGTGCCCAGGAACTCGCCCGCTGCCGCAAAAAAGGCCTGAAGGGCGCACTAATCTGGGCTGCACCTCCCGAAAACCGCCCTTACCATTTCCCAATCTATGACCGCTTATGGGCGGTGGCGCAGGAACAGGATATGGCGCTATCGCTGCATCTCGGTACCGCCCGCCGCGATACCCTGGCAGAGACCGATCGCGGCCTGTTCTACACGCGTGCCGTGGCTCGAACGCTGGACGTTCAGAACACGATATTGACGATCATTTTCGGCGGGGTGCTTGAGCGTTTTCCGCGCTTGAAAATCGTCTCGGCCGAGAATGATATCGGTTGGGTGCCGTTCCTTATGGAGCGTGCGGACAAATATTATCGCCGCTGGAAACAAGGGTACACTATACAGCTATCACTTAAGCCGAGTGAGTATTTCGCCCGCCAGGTCTATGCGACCTTTATTGACGATCCGGAGGGACTACGCACCTACGGTCATTTTCCGGCTGGGCGCGACAATTTCATGTGGTCGACCGACTATCCACATCAGGCCGCTACCTGGCCCCATTCGCGCGATGTGGTGAAGCGCGATTTCCAGGCTATACCAGCGGACGATCGCAGCAGAATGATCCGTGAGAACACCGCACGCCTGTATGGATTCGCGTTGTAATGCAGGCTATCTGCGGGTTCGCAAAGCAAGACACTGGAAGCTGTTTGCTGCAGAGCGTCTGATGAAGGAAAGCGCTACCGGACAGTGAATTTGATACGGCTCGGAGGAACGATGACATTTCTGGTCACCGAACACATTGCCAAATCTTCGAGACACACGACATTTTATCTTTCATCTGGAGCTGAGGATGCTCCGCTGATTATCTTCGTGCACGGTTGGCCCGAGCTCTCCATCAGTTGGCGCCATCAGCTTCCCTGCTTCGCGGCACTGGGTTTTCGAGCGATTGCGCCAGATATGCGCGGCTACGGCAGGTCGAGCACGTATTCGCGGCACGAGGATTATGCACTCGAGCATATCGTCAAAGATATGATCGAATTGCTCGACACTCTCGGCGCGCCAACCGCGGTTTGGGTGGGACATGATTGGGGCAGTCCTGTCGTGTGGAGCCTGGCGCGCCATCATCCCGACAGGTGCACCGGTGTAGCGAACCTGTGCGTGCCGTACCTCGCGAGGGGTTTTACACTCAACAACGTGTTAACGCTGGTCGATCGGTCGATCTATCCTGAAGCGCAATATCCCTATGGGCAATGGGAATATCAGCGCTTTTACGAGGAGAATTTCGAACAAGCGAGATCCGGATTCGAAGCCGACATCCCACGATTCATAAAGCTGCTGTTTCGCGCCGGCAACCCGCAAGGACGGGGCAAGCCATCGTTTACTGCCAATGTTCGCAATCAGGGTGGGTGGTTTCCCTCAGGCATTCCGGACTTGCCCCTCGATACCAGCATCGTCAGCCAGGAAGATTTCCACAGGTATGCCGCCGCGCTCGAGCGCAATGGCTTTTTCGGGCCTGATTCCTGGTACATGAATCACACGCGCAATGGCAAATATGCCGAACAGGCAGTTAATGACGGCAAGCTGAAAATGCCGGTGCTCTTCCTGCATGGCGCGTACGACTATACGTGCGAGACCGTGGATTCGCGGCTGGCAGACCCGATGCGGCAGGACTGCGAGCGACTCTCAGAGGCCGTCGTGCGATCCGGCCATTGGATGGCGCAGGAGCGGCCCGCTTCGGTGAATGCCGCGCTAGCGAGATGGCTCGCCAGAGAGTTTCCGGAACTGTGGCAAGTCTGAATCACTAGCCACCGGCCGGTTACCTGGATGTCATCGGAATCGCCCCGTCAGAAAATACATAGTTTCGAGGTATCCGTCTGTGGATCCCTCTTGCCAACGCATCAGTGAGGACTACCTATGGCAGAGGTAAATGTTGAGGGGACCTGCGACGCGCGCTTCTCCCGTGTGAAAGAGGCGTTCGCCGAAAACC
>JAMXLL010000255.1 GCA_024281015.1 Candidatus Binataceae bacterium | reverse complement strand
ACTCGTTGAGCCGCAAGATCACCTCAGGTGCTACAGCCAGGACCTCGTAGCCCAGGGCTGCAAACTCAACTGGATAAACGCTGGCTGCGGCGATTTTTGCGGAACGCTGCCGTTAATCGTCAGTTACCGCGACGATTCAAGCACATTCGTAGATCGGCATGACAACCCAACGACGCAACGTATAACTGTGCCGATCATTACTCTTAACCAGCTCGTCGCGTCCAGCGGCGCGGGACTTCCAGAAATGGTAAAAAGTGACGCCGAAGGATTTGACCTCAAGGTTCTTGCAGGCGCTTCCGACCTTTTAGGTAAGACTGACATCTTTTTGGTCGAGGCAGCGGTCTGGGGCGTTGGTGCTGGTCGCGCCAACGATAACTCGGTCGCGAAAGTCGTTAGCTTCATGGCAAAAGCCGGCTACAATCTCATGGATATTACTGACCTCAACCGCGGTCCCAAAAACGGCGTGCTCTGGCTCTGTGAACTCGCCTTTCTCCGTGACGGAAGCCCGCTCTTGGATGCCGCGTTATCCTACGAGTAGATTGGAATTTTGGAGGGTGGGCAGCACCTGTTGGCGAGGTTACCAGAAGATCGTCCAAGCTTCTGGCGCAATCCGGATATGGTAGCGAGCGATTGCCGAACAGTCGCGCTGAGCACACGGCCTAAATGAGCTCAGAATGAAGATCCCAGCAGAAGTTTTGTTAAAGGCGTATTCATTGCGGGTACACCGCATCCGTTGCAGTAGCAGGGCAGGAGATATCGTTAGGCCCGAACGACGGACCCGCGGGTCGGCGGGTACAAATCAGCGCCCCGGGAATGCTGCCATCCCGGGATGAAGTAGGTCACAATGAACGCGAGCGGTATCGAACGAAGGCTGTTCTTAGGCGGCGCAGTAGGCGCCGTAGCAACAAGGCCATCGCACACGGCGCAAGCCGATACGGCTTTTACAAACTTCAGTTTTTCGGCAACTGGTGCTCCGACTCCTCGAACCATGCCGGATCGCTTGGCTGATGTCATCAACGTCAAGGACTGGGGAGCGATCGGAAACAATAATAACAACGATGGCCCGGCAATTCAGGCGGCGATCGACGCCTGCCTCGCTCGCGGTGGCGGCAGGGTATTCTTTCCGACTGGTAACTACCGCATCAACGGTCCGTTAATCGTCGGTTCAGACGCGAAGGACGTCGGCGTGCAGCTGATCGGGAACGGGAAGGGCGCCTCGACGTTCGGCATTCAGTCCGGCTATACCGATCCGAACAATTTCGGCTATATCATCAGCAAAGGCAATCACGCCTACGACTGCATCGAGCGCATTGAGGGCTTAAGCGTCATTTCGGCCAAGTGCACGCGCGTGGGAGTCGCTATTGTCAATTGCACCATTGGTCCGGGAGGTAAGAACATAGGTCTCGACCTGACCGGTGCCCAAGGCGCCATGGTCTACAACATCGCTGGCGCAGCAAGGGGTCTATTTCCTCAGGACCCCGCCAATACCGACAGCCCTTATCCCGGATCGTCGGTGAATACCGTAGGGGTCGCGCTCGGAACCGGAGTCATCGCTGGTTCTCGCCTGATGGGAGGGTGGGGCATTTCCTACGCGCGTAGTGGATACGGTTCGGTTCTCGTTGGCTGCTCGACGGAGACGGTGGGATGCGCCTGCCGCGTCGGTTGGGGTGTTGGTGCTGATGGCTTCGCAGCAGAAGTGCCGTCTTATGGTGCCATCGTCCATACGCTTCAGACCGAGCGCGACATGTGTGGCGTAGAATTGTACAACGCGAACGGTGCTTTTGTCGCAGCCAACATCCTCACCGGGACAATCGGGACGCCAGCCGAGCCGCTTCCGATAATTTCCAACATGAGCTGGAGCAGCGCGAACGGTGGCACCGTGACGGTGACAACTGCCGTCGCGCATAATCTGCGGACCGGATCGCAGCCGATTGCATTGTTCTGGGGTAGCAATCAAGGATGGGCCGCACCGCCGATACCGCCCCACAGTACCTGGGATCTGGGCTGGGGCGAGGTCGTGATGGCGACGCGCATCGACGCGACTCACTTCAGGTATCCGAACCCGACCAACCTCAGCAGTGCGAGATATGATGGTCAAACTAATCCTGCAACATGGCGCTACCCGAATCGCTGGGCGATTCGCTGCCGCAAGGTTTACAATAGCCTGATCACGTCGAACCAATTCAATCTATTCGCGTCATATGGCTCGATTGATCTGGATTATAATGGTGAAGCCGATCACAAGAACAATATCATTCAGAACACGTATTCGAACTGGGGTTTCATCATGCCTACGAATCGCAAGAACTTAGCTTCGTGGAAATTCATCAACGCCGGCGGCAATCTGGATTGGTTCGGCCTCCATACGGCCAACCCAGTCGGCTATATGCGATTCGCTGATCTGCCTGGCCAGAGCAGTGTGCTGCAGCCGCTGATTGAGGGCGATCAGTTCGACATCAGCGACGGGGCGTTGTACGGCGGCGGCCCGGCGAATTTCGGCGACCGCGTGCAGGGCGGCGGGAGCGGCCACTATAAAGTGCGTTTCGACGGTACTTACTGGCGACGCTGCGGCTAAATGACGACGCCGTTCACTGCGTTGGCCTTCGCTGCGACCGGGGCGTCCCGGCTCCGCACCCTCCCCGATCGCCTCAATGACATCATCAATGTCAAGGACTTCGGGGCCATGGGCGACGGTATGCACGACGATGCAGCCGCCATCCAGGCTGCAATCGACTACGGGTTCACACGGAGGGAGTTCGGCCGCAACATCTATCGTAGCGGCATTACCGTCTACGTGCCGCCGGGGGTCTACTGGATCGGAAATGCACAGATCAGGCTGACGGCATCGCAGTCCGTCACTTACCTCGGGGGCAGCTCCGGGTACTCGTTCGTCGGCGCGGGCAGGGACGCGACCATCATCAAGGGTGACAATGCGGACTTCATGTTCGTCAACATCAGTCGCGGCGGTCAGACTTTTGAGTACTTGGCCGATCTCACGATCTGGAACGTGAACACGAAAGTCGCGTCCTCCTTGGGAGAGTGGGGAGCCGGTTGCCTCAAAGGCTGGGGCTGGGACGGCGGCGGTATCACCAACGTGCGTTTCAAGGGCGTCAACGGCCTGGGCACGGCGCATGACATCTACAACATGTCGGTCACCAACTGCATCGCTGAGTGCGTCATTCCCAACGTACGCGCGGATGCGGCAACACCGCGACGCCCGAGCGACATCTGGGTCAGCCAAGGCGATGTCAATGTGGCGGCATTGACAACGGGCACGGTTGGCTTTGGGGGCGTACAAGGTGAAATGGTCGCCTGTCAGGCGATTGGCTTCGACATCGGATTTTGTGTGACCAGCGTTGGTGCACAATGGCTCGGTTGCAGAGCCTCCCGCTGCGGCATCGGTTTCGCTGTCGGAATGCAAAACTCTGGTTCGGAAATGATTACTCTGATTCAGGGCGGCGCCATGTTGGGGTGTGTGGCCGATCGCTGTCGCTGGGGCCTTTATACTTACAATTCCGGGGCAGGCCTTTATGCTAGTAACGTGTTCACCGGCTCCATGAGTCGGTTCGATCCGGCACCGATCTCGGCCATGAGTTGGGATTCAGGTTCTCATGTTGTGACGGTCACTACGTCGACAGCGCACAACCTGGCAACGGGAATGCAGAGGCTCGTGCTGGTCAATCTCAACCCGTCGGCGCTCGCCCCCACCGGTATAGTGACTGCGACGCGGCTCGATGCGACCCGATTCACTTTCCCAGGGCCGGCGTCGAATCCCGGGCCGTTCGTCAGCGGGTCGTGGAACTACCTGGCCGAGTACAACATCGCCGTAGGCACAGCCACTCGGGCTACGTTCGCTAGCAACGTGTTTCTGGCGCCGACGAGTGGGTCGGACTTCGATCTTAACAACGCGGGTCGGCCTGGCAATCAGGTGGGGCAGACTGATCTGATAACGATGACCGGGAACTTCACAGTGCTGCCAGGGAATGCCAACTGGGGGCCGCATGCCTACCAGCCCATGGCCGGGAGCGTCAGCCACAGGCAGTGCACCATCCCGGCCTGGGTGAAGATGGCAGGCTTGGGCTACGGCGAGGGGAGCGAGTTCGACGTCATCGACGCGCGGACGCGAGCCGTCGGCGAGGTCATGGGCGTTGAGTTGGTCACCAACGCCGACACGCCCCCTGGCAACACGACGCTCCATTTCGCGTCGGTTCCGATGAGCGTGCAGCCGGGAATGTACGTCAACGGATCATACCTGCCGGATTCCTATAACTCGGTCGTGCAATCCGTCACCCCCACCACCGTCGTCGTCTCGAAAGGGCCGTATGGGGCGCTGCCCGCTGGGAGCAACGTGCAGTTCTATTATGGCCACTCCGACAATCACTACCGCGTCCGCCACGACGGCACTAACTTCATCAGGATAGCCTGAAGTGGGCTCGCCGGTCATCGGTGACCGCTCTAATTCAGTCCGTTGGGCTTCAGTCTCAGAGCGGCCGCTCGAAAACAAATTCCGGGCTGAGAGATAAATGAAGGCAAGAGCTGAAACTTCCTTTATGGATACAGTCCGGAACCTAGTCTTGAAGGTGGCACCGGATGCGGCCACGTGGGGTCTAGCAGCGTGGTCGAACGTTTTCGGGAGATACGAGTGCTTCGCCTGTGGTTGCAGACTTCATTTTTGGAATCCGCGCGAAATGCCCGATACGCGTTGGTACGAACGCGTATACGGTGGCCGCAACGTAAACTTCGCCCCCTCGAGCCGGGTCATTTTCTGACGGACCCGGCGGCGCCACGTCGCGGCAAGCTGCTGGACGTCGGTTCCGGGCTTTCGCGGTCGCTTGGCGGGCAAGGTGGGCCAAGTTTTCAAGAGCTACTCCAAATGGAAGAGGAACCCACTTCCACTAAAGTCGAATCTCAGCCAACTATGAGCCAATGGATGATGCAAATACTTCGCCGTGTGAAGTACGCTACATGCACCCCAGCGGCTGCGGCAGTATATCCTTACATCGCGACGGAAAGATTAGTAGCTTACAGGCCATTGCTGGATTTAATGCGGGTGGAGCTTGTTTGTGGCGTCTGTCTCGCGGGCTCGGTGGCGTCTCCGCCAAACTAGAGTGATGGATCGGCCGTGAGCATTCTTTTTGGACATCCAACTGGAAATCCTAATTCACACAATGCTGCCGTAGCCTACCTTGATGCAGGAGTGCTTGAATGCTTTTGCGTTTCGTGGATGCCTTCGGAAAAAACTATAGGCATATTAAAAAGCTGTCGGCCTTTGCGACAGTCGGCTCAACGGCTTGAACGGCGGCGATTTCCAGCGCTTTCGCATGTTCCAAAGGTTCAAGGGCGGGTAAGCGAGATCCGCCGATTGCTGATGAGAACTTTGGCGCCGAATGGTTGGCAGTCTGATGAGGCCAATCGGTGGCTAATGCGGACAATGGCTAGGGAATGCCGTCGTGCGACCGTATCCGCACTCCATGCCTACGAGGATTGTTCGCTTTGGCCGTTTATCGAAGCTAAGCGTCTGGGTAAGGCTTGTATTTACGATATGCCCATTTGTTACTATCCAGCGCGCGAGAAGACCCACGCAGAATTGTCTCGAAAATATCCCGACTGGATTCCGTCAAATTGGTCCCCCATCACCCATGATAGACTACTGGACCAGAAACGCCAGGAAATGACGCTGTCGGACCTTACGCTCGTGCCCAGCGGTTATGCGGAAAGCACTATTCGCGAATTCTACCCACATAAGGACATTGTTCGGGCACCTTACGGTGTCGAGGCGGAATTTTGGACACCAGGACCAATCAGTAAACCAGCGGGACCGCTGCGGTTTATATATGCTGGCCAAGTCTCCCTGCGGAAAGGCATACCGTTACTGATTGAAGCCTGGTCAAAGGCCGATTTACGCGATGCAGAGCTCGCGCTCGTCGGTTTTTGGTTCCTTGCTGAAGGTAAACGACGATCTTTGCCGCCGGGCATCAAGTGGTTTCCTCCGTGCTCCTCGCAGGCATTGCGCGATCGGTATCGAGAGTCCGACGTATTCGTGTTCCCATCCTTTGCTGAAGGATTCGGATTGGTTTTGCTCGAGGCTATGGCGTGTGGTCTGCCTGCGATTGCATCCGAGGCGACCATCGGTCCCGAAATCATTACGCCCGCTTGTGGATTTATCTCGCCGACTGGAGACTTAGATCGGTTAGTCGAGCTTCTGAGATGGTTTAATCGGCACAGAGACCAACTGCCGATCATGGGCCAAAAGGCGAGAGCGCAAGCGGCGCGTTGCACATGGAGCAATTATCGAAGTTTAGTCGTCGCAGCAGTGTCACAAGCTGGCCTGATGTAAAGTGCTATCGTTCAGCGCGAACCGGAGCGTAGGCGGGATAGTGCCCATCAAATATTTTGCTTTTTCTCTTACTGAGGGAAGTTTAAAGCCCTGGAGCGGGCAGTGCGGATTGGAATCCAGGATCAGCCCATCTATAAATTGGCCGAGCGTACGATTCGGGACTGGGACTTACCGCGCAATTCAATGATTCTCGATCTGGGCGGCGGCGCCGGACATTTTGCGAAAACTTTGAGTAATTATTTTGATTACGTCCATCTCACCGACTTCGCGCCAATAACTCAACGTGAGCGTATTATTTGTAGCTCAGGCAATCTTAACAATCTGCTCCCGTGTTGATGATAATCTGCTCCCGTGTGATGATAGCTTTGATGCCTTAGTGTCTTTAGGGAAGTGGTTTTCGGACAATCTAGCAATTGTCGCGGTTAACGCTTAATCCATTTTGGAGTATGGTAAGGTGGCGTATAGAAAATTGGGCAGCATAGTCGAAAAACTCTCTGGCTATTGGCACGAGATGGTCTTTGGCTGGAGGGCGACGCGTACCTGGGCTGACGAGTATGCACTGCTGCTCAACACTATCCAATTTCATATT
>JAMXLL010000254.1 GCA_024281015.1 Candidatus Binataceae bacterium | reverse complement strand
TCGCCCGTCGCCGCATGGGCCCGACCCGCCCGAGCAAGTTGTGCGAGACGGCTCATGCTGCCGGTCGGCCGCGTGCGCGAATGATCAATCTTTCCATCGTGACCTATGGGCGCGGCAGAGAGAAATTGTCGACCTCAATTAAGTCGACGCGCGAGTTGTTGGAAGCTCGCTTCCAGCGTGCAGCTGGAACCCGGCAACAGTTTCAGGACGCGTGCACTGGAACCGGCGACCCACAGCAGCTCTCCGCCTCCGACACGAGATTAGCGTTCTTACGCGCCCTTGTTGAAACGTCCCGAGGTGCGCCAGAAAAGCCGAAGCCTTGGGCCGAATTCGATCAAGATTTAGTCCCGGCGCCATGTCAGCGCAGAGGAGCAGGCGTAATTCCAAACCAGACCGACCGCAATGCCTGCGAGCGCGGATAACCACCAACTGTAGTGTTGTAGGAAGACGATATTGGCAACGCCGACGTTGGCAACTGCGCCAATGCCGCAAATTGCGAAGAACGACAACAGGCCGGTGAAGAATTTGACCCCCCGAAGCCGACGGTCGCGATATGTAAAAACATTGTTGATGATGTAATTGCTGATTATCGCTAACACAGTCGCGATCGCCTGAGACGCTGGAAAGCCGAGGATCATCATTGCGATGCGCAACGCGATCATATGCACGATAATGCCTGTCGCTCCAACCGCCGCGAACATCACAAGACGGGCGGGAACAAGCCATCCGATCAGCTTGTCTGATAGAAGCATGACGTATTCCCATGCCACAAAGCTGTCCAGCTTGCTCTCGCCATACAGGCGGTCCCGAAAGGTGTAGGGCAGCTCGCGAAAGCGATATGGTTGCGGGGCCGACGCGAATAGATCGAGCAGGACTTTAAATCCTTGGCCCGACAGCCTGCGAACGGCTCGTTCTAATGCTGGCCGTGTCATGACAAAGAACCCGCTCATCGGGTCCGATAAGGGTTCATGAATGACCAGCCGCGCAAGTCGTGTGGCCAAGGAGCTCAATGCGGCGCGTTTGCGGTTCCACTCACCGATCTCGCCACCCGCGACATACCGGCTTCCAACCACGAGATCGAGCTTTTCGTCCTTTAGCGTGCTCAACATCTTCGGCAATAGGCGTTCATCGTGCTGCAGATCGCCATCGATCACCGCAAGGTAAGCGGCGCTACTTGCAAGCATTCCTTCCACAACTGCCGTCGATAACCCGCGGCGGCCGATCCGCTGGAGGCAGCGTACTCGCCGATTGGTCGCAGCGAGTCTACGCACTTCCTTTGCCGTTCCGTCAGGCGAGTCATCGTCGACAAAGATGACTTCCCATTCGATATCGCGAAGCGCAGCTGTGAGCTTGTCGACGAGAACCACGACGTTGTCGCGCTCGTTGAAACAGGGCACAACGACCGCGAGTTCGATCCCTTTGGCTTGGCTTTCGACGTCCTTCAACATCCAGAGACCGCCCGGTTGATGCTGGACTCTGATAGGCGAATCTCCGCTGAGAGCCAAGGCGGCTCGTGTGGGCCCAAGGACGGGGGAGGGCTTTCCCTGTGGCGGCGTGCTGCGGCCAATGCAAACCCTTCTTGCCAAAAGAACGCATCCAATTTAACCTTCTCGGAAGTAAATCGGGTTGGCCGTGGGCCTTGAGAGCGCATCAACGATCTGGCAGCGACAGGTGATCTCTTTTGCGCCTTTGCCCCCGCTTAATTTCTGTGGCAGCTACTCAAACGCGTGAGCGCGCAGACAATGACTTATTTTTTTCGCGCCGGCGCGCGAGTATGATAGCCAAGCTGGCAGTAGCGTTCCCTCAGAACTCTTGAAGTGCCTCGGTGGTTCTCATTCGGCCAATTCGGAGCGCGTGAGTCCTGCGCCGATCTGTGAGAATAACTGAACGAAATGTTGTCGCATGAAATGCAGCATCCACGGGTGCATTAACGAAGCCGCCGTGCGGGGCCTGTGTCGGATGCACTATATGCGCGCGCGTCGCACCGGTGATGCAACGCGTACTCACCAACGGGGACCGAAACCAAAACCGTTCGTCGATCCTGAACACAGCAGGACCGAAGGCCAGGTGATTACCGGGTTGCGGCGACAGCTCGCGCAGGCCAAGTTACGCATCGCCGAGTTGCGTAGGCACCTGGCTCAGGCCGATGCGCACATCAGACAGTTACAAGAGCAAAAAAACCGGCCGTACTGATGACCAGCGGATCAGCTGCGAAACGCAAATGGAAAGTTCTCGGGGCGAGGAGCGGCGCCCGAGTGAGCGATGTCTCTCGTGCAGGCGCCGGCGTCTGTCATTTCGCCGCCCCACTGATCTCTCGGAGCGCCTCAGCGTTCAGCGCCGGGAAATGCTCTGCAGCAGCGGCCGCTTCCTGATTGGAGGAGAGTCTAGCTCCGTCCAAGATTGTTTCGCACACCCCAGGGTCTGATGCTTCTGGCAAGGCCACGTAACTCAATGCTGCGATAACGCCTGCCATAGTCGTGGCTTGGTTGTGAGAAGCGCGACCACTGCTTTTTCATAACTGTGCCAAGCCTCCCTCTCTTGTGCTTTGAGGCTTTCCTCTGCCGTGCAAATCTCCTCGATTATGTTGTTCCTCCGGCCCAGCGCGCTCCTGTGCCCTTCAATCGCAGCAAAGATCGGGTCCGAGGCTTCGGTGCGCGCAGTGTCGGGCGTGGAATCGGGTGCTACCCTGGGGCTACGCACGAACGTACGACGTGTCGTAGAATTCGAATCAGCTTGGGCCATTCGCATCTCCTATGGAACGGCGCGAGTTTTAACTCACCGGCCCATCAATCGATACTGAAAGTATCGCAGATCATGAAAACTGAGTCAATACTAAGAGTATCAATTAGACAGGTTAAAGCCGCGCGTTCACTTTTAGCTTGGTCTCAGGACGACTTAGCGGAAGCTGCCAATGTCTCGTTGCCTACAATTAAGAGGCTGGAAGCAGTTGACGGACCGGTGGGGGGGAGAGACGAAACTGCCGAAAAGATCCGGTCGGCGCTGCAGAGCGCTGGCGTCGAATTCATCAACGAGAATGGTGGCGGACCCGGCGTACGGTTGAAAAAACCTCTGAAAAAGCGCTCCGGATCAGGATAGCCGGACGATACCTGCGCAGAGCGGTCCGATTGTGAATAGCGCCGCGTATCACGAGCTTTTCATCGACGACTTGATCGCTGAGGCGCTCAAATGGACTCTCGCTTTTGTCGAGCGGGTCACCTCGATTGCTGAGGGCCGCCGCAACGGCATGCCGCGCGAGATCGACCCCGTCGGCCAATTCTCGCCGAAACGATGGGAAACACCGTGCAACAGATCGAACATGAGGATCTCCAAGTCATTGAGAAGAGGTCTGCCAAAGGAAAAAATGGCGCGTGACGAGTGAGCTCACGATCAAGACGAATCGGGCAAATGCGAGCGCGAGCACGGGCCCACAAACGCGCTACGGCCGCGCTCGCAGCGCGTAATGCGCTTCGGCCTGGGTTGTGTTTGCCTGTTTGTTATTGTTGGAAGAGATGGAAGCGCTGGCGCTCGAAATTGCTGGAGTGGGCGCCAAAGCCGAAATTCGAGCTTCTGCGCGCTTGATCGCTGAAGCGCAAGTCGATTTGCACCGGACTCGCCAAGCGCGGCATCAACTCCTGACAGATGCATTGCGCGATTGCTATTACGACTCTCGGGCAAACGTGCGTACGAAATTCAAACTTCTTGGCAAGCTTCTGCAGTCGAACGCAGCAGACATTTCTACACCAGCCCTGACGAACATCTTGAACTCAACCCCGCAAGGCGAAGACAAGCTCGCACTTATTCTGTCGCAGGAGGTCAAGCGCTTAGAAGCCCTTGAACGTTATGAAAGAGGCGCTCTATCGCGCCGCAGTGTGCGCTCTATCGCGCCGCAGTGTTGCGGTTGAATTCTTCGAACAGGCGCAGCGTGCAAGTACAAACCTGTAGTTGCCTGCTATACGAAACCGAACCCACCACTTACCTTTGCCTCAAATGCCCTCCCACCTGGGCGGACCCATTTTCTTGCTGGAGAGGAACGATGGCGGTTGAGACCAAGGTGGCGGTTGAATGTTGTGCAATGACGTGGGCCCTCATCGTCACTCGGGGCTACGACGGCACGAGTAATTGAAAAAAATGTAACTATTGGTTGTTAGATTGGCAGAACGAAGCCAAAATTGCTAATAAATTCAGACGTCGTGAGGGTCACCGCCCGGCGCGTTTTGCCAAGAGATGTACTCGCCTAAATCGTCCCGCCCAGGGCCAGCCAGAGCACCAGCGCGACCAGCGCTACGCCAAGCACCGACCACATACAGACCGCAACCAGCTGGTAGGGCGTGTCGCCGTCCTGCTGTGCGGCCGGCCGGCCAATCCAAGACGCCCGTGAGTTGCGATTTGCAACCATCGCCATTGCCCAAGGTTCCGGCAGAGTTTGCGCCACGCGCTGGTCTCAAATCCAGCGCGGGTCGCATTGAGCATGGCGGTCACGGGCCGCGCTGTGACGCGGTTCACACTCGATGATCACTTCCGCGTGGTCTGAGCGATCAGGCTTCGTATTTGAAGGAGAGCGCAACACGGGTTCGGAATGCTGTTACCTTCCCGCCTTCGACCTTCATATCCATTTTGACAACTTCCGCCACGCGAAGGTCGCGGATCGATCCCGCCGCGATTTCCACCGCGCGACGACCGGCATCTTCCCACGAGGTGCTGCTCTCGCCGACCACGTCGACGATCCTGTAGACGCTCTGCACTTGTCGCTTTGCCATTGCGTCCTCCCATTCAGCCTACTGGTAACGGTTGCTCTCGGTTTGAGCCGCAGGCTTGTCACGATATTGAATAGTAATTGCCGAAAGCAATCCCCGAGGGCAGCCGCCGCCGCCAATCCGATCGCAACAAAGCGACTTCATGCATGTAGGTCGGTGCCGTGGTCCCCGGATGCACCATCAACTCCAGCTCCCGAAAGCGCGGCAGCTGCCCGGATTCGAGGCCTGCATAAAAGTCGCGAAACTCGCCCAGTCCCTCCGGACTGGCTGTTCTGTAGTGCCAGCGGAGCGCATGACAGAATAGGCGCTTCTTGAACCATCGGATGGGACTGAGGTGCTGGCCTGGTGGCAAGAGATTGATGGTTGAGCGAACGCGACGGATGCCAAACCTGCGCTGCAGCGCTTTCAACACCGGAAACAGCTTCGGCAAGGTGTGTATATGTTGATGCGAATCGAAATGACTGACCGGGATCCCCGCCCCGAGGGCGCGTTCGACCTGCGCGGTTAGCTCGTCAAAAGCGGCACGTTGCAGCTGTGACGTGATCTGCGTTTTAAAGAGCTTGGGCGAGAGTGAGCCATTCTCATCCAGAATTGGTTCGAGTTGCGGCGACGGTCGCAATGGCGGAAACACGGTGAGGTTGAGATGCACACCGAATGAGCATTCGGGAAATTGCGCGATGGCCTTCGCGGCTTGCGCAAATGCCGGAGCATTGGCGATCACGGTCGCCGAAGTCACCGTCTTCGCTTCGATCAACGCGAAGATTTCGTCGTTGAGCGCGCTCTCGGTACCGAGGTCCTCGGCGCTTAGAATGATCAGCATTCAGTTCGCTTGAACGTACGGTTACGGAAACGCGACA
>JAMXLL010000253.1 GCA_024281015.1 Candidatus Binataceae bacterium | reverse complement strand
CTGGTCAGCAAGGTCCATCCGTTACGCACAAATTCCGCGGTAGCCGGCGCTGGCCTGAATGCCCCGCTGGGGATCGATGATTCGGCGGCGGATTTTGCTGCCGACATCATGAGGGTCGGCGAAGACTTGGCCGACCCCCAGGTCCTCGATACCTTCGTCGCAGAAGCGCGTGACGAGATAATCTGGCTCGACCGGGTAGGAGTACCATTTAACCGCGACACCACCGGCAAATTGGCGCTACGACGCTTGGGCGCGAATCGCCATCACCGCAGTTGTTACGTCGAGGACCGCACTGGTCACACGGTTTTGCAAGTTGTATACGAGCAATTTCAGCGGGAAAAAATCCCTGCCTTTTTGGATTGCTTCGTCAGCTCTCTTACCACGGATAAGGCTACCTCGCTTGGCGCAGTGGCCTTAAATCTTCGCACGGGCACGCTCGACCTGCTGACCGCTCGATCTATCGTTCTGGCAACTGGCGGATTCACCCGCCTGTATGCACCCTCTACCGCGGCAATTGGAACAACGGGCGACGGCCAGAACCTCGCCTATTCGGCCGGGGCCCGGCTGATGGATATGGAGATGATCCAGTTCCATCCCACGGTCTTCCCCGGCGGGCCGGGGCTATTGATTACCGAAGCGGCGTTGGCTGAAGGCGGCCAGATTGTTGACCAAAAGGGCGAAGCGATTATCCAGGCGGGGTTTGAACCTCGCGAGAAACTCTCGCAAGCCATCTACGGGGCGGTGCACAATGGCTCAGGTTCAGCATTCCTCGATCTTAGGTCGCTCAGCAAAGATAAGCTTATCGCCAATCTTCCGCAGACGTGCGAATTGGTTCAGGCGGTGGCCGGGGTCGACGTGAGTAAAGAGCTGGTGCCGATTTATCCCGCCGCGCATCGTTCGATTGGTGGAATTGAAACCGATATTGCCGGACGCACCACGGTAAACGGGCTTTTTGCTGCCGGCGAGTGTGCTTGTAACGGGTTGAACGGGGCCGGACGTCTGGCTGGCAATACACTTAGCGAGGCGCTGGTTTTCGGTAGAAGGGCCGGCGAGGCTGCCGCCTCGCACGCGCACGCGGAGCAAAGGAAAAATCCTCTCACGTCGCGGCTCAATGATGAGCAGCGCCGCTTCTCGTCATTAATTGATCCTGCCACAGCCGGGGCCGGTGGCGATACCACTTTAAAGCTGCAGTCCGAATTGGCGGAACTGATGAACGACAAAGCCGGACTGGCCCGCGATGCTTCTTCGTTGCACTCCGCGCTCGAACGGGTTCGCACTCTCAAGGAGCGGTATGCGCGGATTCGGTTGAGGAACCCCTCGCAAATCTATAATTCGGAACTGACGAGCTATCTGGAACTCGGCTCTTTATTGAACATCGCGGAGCTGGTTACCGTGGCGGCTCAGGCCCGGACCGAAAGCCGCGGGGCCCACTACCGGACAGATTTTCCGCAGCGCAACGATAGTCAGTGGAATCGGCATACTGTAATCAGCGAGGTCGAGGGAGCACCATACGTAGGTACGAGGTCAGCAGCCGTCGCATAAAGAGCCGCGCTGCCGCTTACAGGCATCCACAGTTATCCCGCGGCAGCGTCCAAATGAAATTATGACAAAGCCGCGCTACCAAGCGGCGGCGTCTACCAGGCCGGTGAAAAATGGAAGTTACATTTAAGGTATATCGTAAGGAACCCGGTCCGGCGACCAAGCCGGGCCGCTCCGACTACAAGCTGGAAGTCGGCAATGATGCCACCGTGCTCGATGGCCTGCTCAAGATCCGCGACGAGATCGATGGCACTCTTGGCTTCCGCGCTTCGTGCCAGCGGGGCTACTGCGGTGATTGCACGATTCGGGCAAACGGCAAATCCTGTTTCTCCTGCACCACCCGGGTGGCATCGCTGACGCAAAAAAATCCCGAGGTAGCCGTCGATCCAGTCCGGAACATGCCGGTGATCAAAGATCTGGTTTCCGACTGGGACACCTTCCTGTGGAACAAGATCGATCGGATCCGGCCCTGGATGGAGCCTCCCGCCGCAACCGCCAATGGCGAGCGCATCGTGCCGGATGCAGTGATGGCCGATATCCGCAAAGCGATGAGTTGTTATTATTGCGGACTGTGCGATGAAGGCTGTACGGTGCTACCCGTCGATTTTGCCTTTATCGGACCTGCCGCGCTGACCAAAGCCTATCGTTTTGTGTTCGATCCACGCGACACCATGACCCGCGAACGCTTCAAGTTCGTCGAGGACGCCAAGGGCCTGTGGGATTGCGTGCACTGCTTTGAAGCGAGCGAGCACTGCCCACGCGGGATCGCTCCGACCGAGCGGATAATGGCATTGCGTGACAAGGCCTTCGAGTTGGGAATCCAGAATCCCCGCGCGGCACGTCACCATTACAGCTTTGCAGATTCGGTAAAGAAGAGCGGAGTACTCGACGAGGGAAAGCTGGCAGTCGAGTCCGAAGGTCTGACAAATGTCAGGGGATTGATGCGGCTGCTGCCGACGGCCGCTCGTGCACTGCGGCGTGGCAAGGCGCCGATTCCCTATATGCATCATAAGTCACCGGGCGCCGCCCAGGTCCGGCGCATCATCGCGAAAGCCGAGGAGAAGCACCGATGAAATATGCATTTTATCCCGGTTGCGTGTCACGTGGAGGCTGTCCAGAACTCTATACGGCTGCTACGAAGGTGGCCGGCCGCTTGGGTATCCAGCTGGATGAGTTAAAAGACGTGGCATGCAACGGTGCGGGTGTCTTGCCCAAGTACATCTCTGATCCGATCAACGCACGAACCCTGGCCAAGGCCGAGTCGCTTGGCGAAACCCTGATGACGATCTGCAGCACGTGCACGGGAGTGCTGGGCGCGGCAAATCTGAGGTTCAAGGAAGACCCCGAATACCGCGAGCAGATCAACCGCGACTATCTCGCCGAAGAAGGGTTGCAATATAAGGGAACAATCGAAGTTAAGCATCTGCTCTGGGTGCTGTTCGAGGATTATGGAGTAGACCGACTCAAAGCCGAAGTTAAGCGGCCCCTTAATGGGCTTAAAGTCTCGCCCTTCTACGGTTGCTTTATGCGGCGCCCACCAGAAGTGGTGACGCCTACCAAGGAATATGCGGCTCGCAAGAACTATCTCGAGAACCTCATCGACGCGATGGGTGCGGAACTGACGGATTTTAGCGGCAAGGGGAAATGCTGCGGTTTTCCGATCCTGACCGCGAACCTGGAGAACTCGCAAGCCATGACCGCCAAACACACCGGCGAAGCCAAGCAGAAAGGCGCCGACTGCATGGTAACCCCTTGCCCGCTGTGCCATTTGAGTCTGGATGGTCAACAAGCGGGAGCGGCGAAGGCACAGGGTACCAGTATCGACCTGCCAATTCTGCATCTACCGCAGTTCGTCGGACTCGCGCTCGGTTTCAGCCCGGCGGACCTCGACCTCAAGCGCCACATGGTGTCTACCAAGGAAGTAGAGAACCAGGTCAGCATGCTGGCATAACAAGTTGTAACAAGCGGCGGCCCTCGCCAATTACCAAGCTGGCGAGGGCCAGCCTTGAATGCACTGCCGTATGGAGACCACCTCCAAAAAGACCAACCCGGTCGCACTGGCCCGCGAGATACTCAATTTCCGCAAAACAAAACATCCTTACGGTTACAACTATGCGGTCCGCGTCCGCATGGGCCATGCAGAGATCCAGGACCTGACTGCGCTTGCAGATGTCGTTTTAGCGATTGAAGAACTGGGTTACGAGATTGTGAAGAAGTCGTGAAATGGCTTCGATGCGGCTGGAAGCTACGCTGCTCGGTTCTGGTTGCCGGAACGATAACGAGCATTGCGATTGGATGCCGCTCGCCGCGCCCGGGTATCGGCACCCCCAGGCCACGAATCGTTTCGCTCACTCCGTCGGTAACTGAGACCCTGTTCGCTGTCGGGGTGGGCGCAGAAGTGGTTGGAGTCTCTGAGTATTGCGACTATCCACCACAGGTGCGACGACTGCCAAAGATCGGAAGCTTTATCACGCCTAATCTTGAGGCAGTTGTTGCCCTCCGGCCAACTCTCGTTATCGGACTGCCCAGTTCGGCCGATGTCCGCGAGATTCGTGCCCTACGTGCAATGGGCGTAGCGACCGTCGCGGTAAGCGGTGACGATTCATTGGCCGAGATCGAGGCGAGTATTATAAAGATTGGGCGGGCTACCGGGCACCAGCAGTCGGCAGGTTATCTGGTCGAGCAGATTCAGGCGAGGATAAGCAGCATAGAGGAACGGCTCGCCGGGGTTGCGCCACGCCGCGTCTTGATGGTGGTCGGGCACCAGCCCTTGGTGGCAGTTGGGCCTGGCACTTACCTGGATGAATTACTCAGGCTCGCGCACGCTCACAATATTGCCGATGGGTCCGCGCAATCGTGGCCGCGCCTCAGTCTTGAATACATTCTCGAACTCCAGCCCGACGTCATCCTCGATGGACAGATGGGGACCGATCCACGTGCCCCAGCACGATTCTGGTCGAGATACCCTTCGATCCCAGCGGTTCGTAACAGACGAGTGTTCGGCTACCCCGACGACCCCGTTCTCCATCCCGGCCCCCGCTTTGCGCAGACGCTGGAACTCATCGCGCGGCTAATCCACCCCGAAGCGTTCGCTGGTACCTTGCAGAAGTGGCCACAATGAGCCGCCGCCGCGAGTCGCGGGCTGCAGCGCGTCAGTGCAACGAGGCACTGCCACCGCCCGCCCCTGAACAGTTTGCGGGGGCACATCTGACCCGTGCCCGAATGGCTGTAGTACTCGGGGTTCTGAGCACGGTCACCGTGGTGATGATGGTTGTGGCAAGTATGTTCGGCAGCGTGCATATACGCCTGATCCGCGCCGTCGCCGAACCATTCAGCCCCGACCACGCAATCCTGATGGACGCGCGGCTGCCACGCGTCTTGATGGGAGCGATTGTTGGCGCAGTGCTGGCGGCGGTCGGCGCTGCCCTGCAGGCACTGGTGCGTAATCCGCTTGCTGAAGGGGGCATTCTCGGCATATCGGGCGGTGGCGCATTCGGCGCCATTCTGGCCCTGGTAGTTTTTGCGCGCGGCTCAGCAGTCGACGTGCTGGTGCCGCTCTGTGCATTTGGCGCCTCACTGCTATCAACGATTGCAGTCTATCGCCTTGCGCAACTTGGGGGGCGGCTCGAACCCTTCACTCTGCTCCTCGTCGGGGTTATCTTTAACGCCTTCTGGGGTGCGGCAATCATGCTGGTTAACAGCGTGGTCAATTTTTACTTCACCCACAGTATAATTTTCTGGCTGATGGGTAGTTTCGAGGCGCCGACCTGGCAGGAGGTCGCGCTGGTCGCGGTAGTCGGAGTAAGCGGGACGGCAATCCTGGTCGGCCACGCTCGCGACATGAACCTGCTGAGCCTGGGCGACGAAGAGGCTGCTGAATTGGGAGTCGATGTAGCAGGCGAGCGCCGCACTATTTTCCTCGTCACGTCCATAATGATCGGCGCTGCGGTCTCGGTCAGCGGTATTATCTCATTCGTGGGATTGATCGTCCCGCACATGCTGCGGCTGGCGGTCGGGGCAGACCATCGGCTGCTGCTACCCGCATCATTCATCGCCGGGGCCGGATTTACCGTCGCCGCAGATCTGCTAGCTCGGGTCGCGATTGCTCCTGCTGAGCTTCCGGTGGGGGCGATAACTGCACTTTGCGGCGGTCCCTTTTTCATTTACGTGCTGCGCCGCGAGGGCAGGAAATCTCTGGCGTTATGAGCCTGCCAACGGGAGCCGGCCTGGCTCTATCGCGCATTACGGCAGGGTACGGGTCCGGGGTCGTGCTGCACGACCTGTCCTTCGCACTTTGGCCTGGCGAGTTGCTGGCAATCGTGGGCCCAAATGGGGCCGGAAAATCGACTTTGCTGAAAGTGGCAGGCGGCGCACTGCGACCATCGGCTGGCAATGTCGAATTGTTCCAACGTCCGATCTCCACCTACCATCGGCGCGAGCTTGCGCGTGTTATCGCCATGGTAGCGCAGGAGAACCAGGTCGCTTTCCGATTCACAGTCTTGGAGATTGTGCTGATGGGTCGGGCCCCGCACCTGGGCTCGTTCCATCTCGAATCACGGCACGATCTCGCTGCGGCGCACGCGGCATTGGAGCGGTTCGACTTGTTGGATTTGGCCCACCGGTCGATCAGCGAACTTTCCGGCGGTGAGCGCAAACGGGTATTCCTCGCGAGAGCGCTGGCACAGCAGCCTCGCGTGATACTGCTCGATGAACCCACCGCCTTCCTCGACCTCCGTCACGCCGCCGAGATCCTGAACGAGTTTTGCACCCTCTGCCGCGAGAGCGGAGTGGCAGTCGCGGCAACCATGCACGACCTCAATGCGGCTGCATCGTATGCCGATCGCGTGCTGCTATTGCACAATGGAGCCGCGGTTGCGTGCGGAGTGCCGGACGAAGTATTGAATACGGCTATCCTCGAGCAAGTCTATGGAGTGAAGGTCCAGATCGGCCGTAATCCGATGACCGGGGCATTGGCGGTCTTCCCTGGGGCTTCATCGCGTCGACCCCCTGATGTCGCCTCTCCTGCCACCGGGAAGGGCGCCAGTAGCGAGCGCTAGTTCTGTTGCTCGCGCGCGGCGCAAGGCAGACATGCTGGTGTCAGCGCCAGCCGCCTTTACTATTTTGCCCATTCGCGGTAAAAATCCTGGGTCGAGGCTGAATTCCCGACGAAAAACATTTGAGGTAATAAGCGCCGCTGACGGCGTGATTGGATGTATTGGCTTGGGCTCGCGCCCGGATCCTCATTGTGGGACCGGGACCCCGAACGAGACTTGAGCGGCTTGAGCTTGCGCAAGCGGGGTTGCCGGTTTGGCGACTCCGTATTTTTTTAATCGGAGCGTAGCCATGGCCAAGCGCTCAATTCCGGCGAAAGTAGCCCCAAGCGTGAGGCACAATCAGAAGTCTGCGCCGGCAGGCTGCCAAACATGTTCTACATATGGATTGAATGATGGCACAGGAAAAGGTCCGTATAACTGACCTACCACGGATGAAGGCCGCAGGAACGCCGATTACGATGCTGACGGCTTATGATTATCCGTTCGCCAAAATTTTTGACCAGGCCGGAGTTGATATTCTGCTAATCGGCGATAGCCTGGGGATGGTGGTCCAGGGAGCCGACAGCACCCTACCCGTGACGCTCACCGACGTGCTGTACCATCTGAAGATGGTAGTGCGGGCGCGCCAGCGCGCGTTGGTAGTCGCCGATCTGCCCTTTCTCTCATATCAGGTGAGCCCCGAACAGGCACTGCGCAATGCCGGCCGCTTGATCAAGGAAGGTGCGGAAGCTGTCAAACTCGAAGGCGGGACGACGATGTCCCAGACGATCCGCCGGGTAGTCGAGATCGACATACCCGTAATGGGACATATCGGACTTACGCCACAATCGATTCACCGGATGGGCGGTCACCGGGTGCAGGGCCGCCATTCAGGCCGTGGCGCGGGTTGCCGGGAGCGCCTGCTCGACGATGCCGCGGCAGTCGAGGAGGCGGGCGCTTTTGCTATTGTTCTCGAAGGCATTCCCGCTGACTTAGCCGCCGAAATCACCGGGCAGCTCTCTATTCCTACCATCGGTATCGGTGCTGGCAGCTCCTGTGACGGACAGGTCCTGGTGATGCATGATATGTTGGGATTAAGTGAAGCGTTTGTGCCGCGCTTCGCGAAGCCTTACGCCAGGTTGTGGCAAGAGGCCGCTGCCGCAACCACAAGCTACATCAAAGAAGTACGGGAACGCAGCTTCCCGGGCCCGCAACATTGGTATGGGAACAAAAGAGCCTAACGGCTTGGCTGGGTTGCTGTTATGCTTCGCTGGCCCCTGGACCGGCGAACCGCGCACGACAGAACGGATTGAGTAAGCCGCCGTGGAGATCATTGCCTTACCTGCCGAGATGCAGCGTTGGTCTGAGGCCGCGCGAGGTCGGGGTCAGACTATCGCTTTTGTACCGACGATGGGCTTCCTCCACGAAGGCCATCTCACCCTCATGCGGGAGGGGCGCAGGCGAGCCTCGTTGCTGGTCAGTTCCTTGTTCGTGAATCCCACACAATTCGGCCCGAACGAGGATTTTTCCCGTTATCCCCGCAATTTCGAACGCGATTGCGCAATGATGAGCGAAGTACCAGTCGATGTGCTATTCGCTCCCGAACCGGATGTGATGTACCCGCCCGGTTCTCAGACATGGGTAGACGTGAGCGAAGTAACCAAGGGCCTTTGCGGTGCGCATCGGGCAGGCCATTTCCGCGGTGTTACCACGATCGTCGCAAAGCTATTCAACATCGTAAATCCCCATGTCGCTCTGTTCGGCGAGAAGGATTATCAGCAATTACGCGCTATTGAACGGATGGTGCAGGATCTCAATTTTCCTATCGTAATCGTTCCGGTACCGATCGTCCGTGAGCCTGACGGCTTGGCGATGAGTTCACGCAACGCTTATCTAAGCGCCGGCCAACGGAAGAACGCACTTGCCCTAAGTGGCGCGCTACGAGCGGCGGGAGATGCCTTTCAAGCAGGGGCGCGACAACCACGTGAGTTAGTGGAGGCCGCACGCAGATGGCTGGCGAAGACTCCGGAAATCGAGGTTGAATACGTCGAAGCGGTAGACGCGAAAACTCTCGACGCTGTCGATCGGATAGAACGTCCCGTGGTGGTCGCGATAGCGGCGCGCCTGGGTCCCACCCGCCTCATTGACAACATGGTGTTCGCGCCCGAATAGTTTAGGGCGTTCGCTGGCACCACTGCCCATCTCTGGTAATCCGAGCCGAATCGCAACAGATGGGCCGCGATAGCCCTGCAGAAGCATCATTCCTGCTGGACGGCTGAAGTCCATCGGGCTCAGCTGCGGACAAAGGTTATGGCTCCTTTCGGGCCATCTCTGCCAAATGCCGGCCTTCCATGCGCTAGGTTTCACTAATATGGGAATCGGCGCGGATACCGAGGGGTTCCGTGCTCTCGGCCGCAAGTCAGGCTATTATGCGCAACTCTGGTCGCGTCAATCAGAAAGACTTTACCCGCCCCTTTTGCCGACGTGGCGAAGGCCTCACTGAGCTCCCCAGGACATTAAAATAATCGATGGCGGTTGCCGCCCTGGAGAAACCGGCTAGCGTCATTCAACTTGATTGGCTGGCCGATTTGAGCTCGAAAGGATACGGTGTTCCCTCCGCAAGTAGTCGGAAAGATTGGCGTAGCCGAAGCCCGCGCCATCTTTCTGTCCGTTGCATAAATGGCCTGAACCCAGCGCTGGCACAGCCCTTAAGCGACGCCACGTTGTCCTGCTTTACGTATGTGATTGCCCATCGTGCACCTAGCGATCTACCCTGTTCGGCGATTTCGGCCATCGCGCAGCCCATAATGCCCCGTCCGCGAAAGCGCTCAAACGTATAGGCGAATTCGAGTAGAACGGTATCGCTCTCGTAAGCAGCGAGCTCTCCTTTGAAGAGTGGCCGCAAGCGAGCCTGTTCATCAGCCGGGATTAGCCATTGCATGTAACAGATTGAACCGTCTCCGGTGGTGGCGACATAACATGTGGGTATATTTGCCCGGAGCGCTGGCAAGCGACGCGGCCGTTCAGCTGAGAGTTGAGCGAAGTCGCCCGGCTCCGCCGGCCGAATTCGAATGGGTATCTTTGCGGTGGGCCTGGGTACCAAAGGCCGGGTCAAATCGCGACGAAGGATTAAAGATGCGTCATCCGAGTAAATCCGATTCGCCAACTCTGTCAGCATCTCCGAGTGTTCGCCGCGACGAAGCATTAAAAGCGCGGTTTTAGCACGTAATCCGAGGCTCATCTATTTTGATCTCCGGCCCGATGCTCGCAATGAGGACTGTCACTCGTCGTCGCTCGTCTATGGTGACGAGGACAACTGTCTTTGACTCAGCCAGATGAAAACGGACCGGGCTAACCGAAACCGGCGAATAATAAAATGTGATTGATCTGCTAATATATTCGAACGTGGTCGGATCCCCTGAACTATTATAGAACCGCGACCGATGAATGTCATTGAATGCACTACGTCTCTTGCCAAGATGACTCAGCTGCAACGGCACTCCCGCTAGTCGACATATAAAAATAAGCCGGACACCGCTTCGACACAATTCGTCGAAGTTTTTTAACGGCTCTCGCCAACCCCCTTTTCCTAGTATTGGCAAGTCTCGTGCAAGCCCCTACCAAGCCCCTGAACTACGCTCGAAAGCCGCGAAGCAGTTCCACAATGTTAGCACCTGCGGAGATAGCGCCTGTTCCCGGATCTACCGCGCCGCACGAAACTGCACCGGGGCGAAGGGCTTTACGGCCAGGCCGGATGTTAATGGACTACCTGTAGTGCGCCTTGACCCCGAGGAATGGCGCGAGTTGGTCGGTTCGTATCATCGTGCTGCGGGTCGCACGCGTGAGGCCCTGATGTGGGCACATTATGCGCTCGCCTTTCCCCTTCAGGGGTGGGGAGACCTTCGTTGTTCACGGCTACCACTTCGAGCAAGTCATACAACGCTACGATTCGAGCCATCGCGGCTTCGTTCAGGACGCCGGGTGCTACCGCCCGATCGTTCCTGGCAGTCGGGTGGTCCAATGGAACTCGGATATATGCGGGCCGCCCAGGAGGTCTTCGACGCTCACAACCAGCTTCTCGGAAGTCTCGGCGGTAATAGTATGTTCATGGGTGAGCAGGTCGGAAGTGCGTCCGCACTTGACTCAAGTCTTCTGAGTTTCGCTTTACCGCCGAGCTGGGCCTTCTGCATGGGGCCGCCTTGTGTGAGGCTGAAGGGGTTCCCCTCGAAACATATCGTGAAGCGGCGAATGCGTTCATGCCGATCCTTGCCGCCGATACGTTGAAAGCTATCAGAATGATTTCGACGTCGAACTATGCAGGAGAAGAGGCGTCGCTCGAGGTTTGTGCTTCGGCGTTCAGCAACATGCTCCGCTCTAGCGATGAGGCTGGCGTCAACCGGGCTGGCACCGGATCGCTCGTCAGCCTGCGTAAGGCGAGCAATTGACTCCGGCTATGGTGGTGATGAATTCCCGGCGGTGTTCGAGGTCTTACGCAAGAAAAAAAAGAAACCCTAGTGTTGGCTCGATCTACTCTCGTCGAGCGCTGAGTTCAGTGGCCCGGGCAATTCATTTGTAAAAGTCGGTACTCGATCTGACACGAGTCCCTCTGGCCGCGTTAGTAGTGCGATCTACCCCATCAATAGCCGGTGTCAGTTATACCTCGACTGTAACGTTGACCTGGCCGTTCATCTGGGTTTTGAGCCACAGCACCACGCTGATGGCCGGCGCCTCATCCGACCACGGCAACGGACTGCCGTGAGAGGCGCCGCCCACCAGCACCCAGGCGCGCTTTACGGAATCGCGGCGAATAGTTTGCTGTGGGATTGTCCTTTGCGGGATCGACTCATCCGGTGTATTCATCCGGTTCCCCCAAACGTTTATAGCGGGGCAGCAGTGCCCTGCAGGAATTCGGCTACTCCCGCCAGTCTGTATCCTGTAGACCGCCTGAGTCAACTCACAGATGATTTTTTGCTGACAGGTTGATAGCAGCCGAAACCTTGGGCCGAAATTGATTGAGCTGGTCGTGCTGAACATCGTGCGGAAGCAGAGCACCTTGCTGAGCGACTTACGAATCGCAATGTCGGAGATGGTTGGCGAGGGTCAATGTCCTCATTAAAATTTTCGTATGTGCGCTATGCGTCTCATCCTATAGAGATCTAGACGTTCTCTTCCGGAGCTCTGCTAAGTTTCAGCCAATGCGCGGTGGCTCAACCGCGCCGCGACATGTGATTCGCTCCGGAAATCGTCATAAACGTCGCTTGCGGCAACCGATGCCTGCAGCAGCTTCTGAGTTTGAGAAAGTACTGGCATGCTTTAACTCTTAACTACCCGAGATCCGGGGAAGATCGAGATTATTTCATTGCCGATGGGTTGTTGCGGGGCCTGACGACATGGCGACCCCTTCCTCGATGAAATAGCGGGAGTACGGATGGATTGAATGATATCGTTCGTCTGAGACAAACCTATGCGCCGGAGAACTACATGAATCTCAAGCCCCCGCAGCTCGACCCTTTTTTCCTGCTCATCCTCGATGAAGATACAAATCAATTTACGATTGAGGGACCCATGCAGGACGATACTGCCTGGATCAGGGTTGTGCGGGGCGCTCAAATTTTGGGGCGGGCGGTGCGGTGCTTCAATCCGAACACCGGCGCCGGCGAGGCACTGGTTTGGGGACAGACACACGGCTACGCATTCGTGGCCTGCGGCAGCATCGTAGGACCAATCTCCTGAACTTGAGCAGAGAGCAAGTGCAAATCCCAGCGGCTCTATTCGTAAAGTCAACGCCTTGGGGTCTTTGAGGCGCGGTGCCGAACTTTCGGTAGATATCCGCGAAACGTCCGCTCAGGCCTTCCTGGAAGTGGCACAGGCTTTAGCCTGTAATGCTCTTAACAAACACGCATCTGTCCCAGCCACGATAGTGGCTTTAGAGTTATTCCCTTCCTTGGTCACGAAGACGCGGGCTAAAACCTGTTTCACTTCAGGTGCAGCCCGCCGGCGACCGACTGCCCGTCAGATGGAGCCGAGGAGGCGCCGCACTATGCCCAGCGGCTCGTACCAGAAACTTCCGCCACTGTGCATTAGCTCGACAACATCACTGAGGGCGTCGACGAACCGGTTGAGTTGTTCCTCCTTGATCGTCAACGCGGGTGCGACCTTAAGTACCATAAAGTTGTTGCCGCAGATCTGGGTCAGCATGCACTTGTCGCGAAACAACCTCATCACCAGGACCTGGCCGAACATCGCCGGATGAATGCGGGCGAAGGCCTCGAAAAGGATCCGTAGCCTCAGCTTGGCCGGCGGCCGGAATTCAACACCGGTAAGCATTCCCACTCCGCGGATTTCACGCACCATCTCGTATTTAGAAAGCCGCTCCGCCAGATGCTGGCGCAGCCATTCGCCCATTTGTGCGGCACGTTCGCCCGCCCGCTCCGCCTCGAGCACTTCCAGACTGGCTAGCCCGGCACGCATCGCGAGTCCATTCTCACTGTATGTAGAGGTATGGACTATCGCACGCTTCAGGGAATCATAAACCGACCCATTAACCGCATCCGACATTAGCACTGCTGCGACCGGGACCAGTCCGCCACTCAAGGCTTTGGCCAGCACCACCATGTCGGGTTCGAGGCCAAAGTGATGGGCCGCAAGAAAAGGTCCGGTGCGGTACATTCCGGTTTGGACTTCGTCGAGAACAAAGAGCGACCCGTAACGGCGGCACAGCTCTTGTGCCTCTTGTAGATATTCGGCCGAGGGAATTCGCATCCCCCCCTCGACCTGGATTGGCTCGAGGATGAGCGCCGCATAGCGCTTGGTCCTTAGCTTGGCATGGAGGTTCTCCAGGTCGGCGAAATGAACATAGTCAACCTCGGCGAGCAGCGGACCGAAGCCGTCACGCCAGAAATTCTCGGACATGAGAGAAAGTGCCCCGCAGGTGAGCCCGTGAAAACCCCCGTGGGCAGACAGCAGACCTGTGCGGCCGGTATGAGCGCGCGCAAATTTGATAACCGTCTCGACGGCTTCGCTGCCCGAGCTGGCGAAAAAGACCTTCGATAATCTGCCACCCGCTCGCTCGCACAACCGGGCCGCCAGTACACTAGCGAGCTGGGAAACATGGCTTTGGAGCATTGCCGGACCATCGCGGTCGAGTTCTTCCTTGATCGCGGCCTTGATAGCAGGATGGTTGTGGCCTGCGTTATGTACGCAGTAGCCGGAATTGAAATCGATGATTCGGCGCCCATCGCTGGTATGCAGTTCGGAACCCGTGCACCGAATGTAACTGACATTCATCCCCAAAATGTCGAGCATTCTTGCCCACTGCCGATTAACGTATTTTTCGTATAATCCGGTCTGCTCCGGGGAGTGCTCGACGGTGAGTGCATGCGCCATACAAATATTCTTCCTGTTGGTTTTCTTGTTGATCACTTGGATGGACCCGCGGTTCGTTTAATTCGCCTGGTCCGGGCAGCGAGTACGCCGATACGCATGCGAATTTACTGGAGCCGGAGGTGCATGAAAAATTGACTAATGCTGAATCGAGTCTAAGCATGCTGCACGGGCCAATCGCCGGCTGGCTAACGATCCTAATCTTGGCGATGCCGGCATGTTCAAATGTGAATACCAGTCGGGGCGCGCCGAGCGAAGCTGCTATTCCGGGACTCACCGAGAACCGGCAGGTGCAGGAGATCCTCGCGAATTCCTGTTTCGATTGTCATTCGAATGAACGAGCTGCCCACTGGAATGTGCGATTAGCACCTTCCTATCTCTTCGGCCTCAGCAAAGCGCGCGAGGCTCTCAATTTCTCCGAGTGGCCTGGTTATCAGGCGAAACGGAAACAGGCGGAACTTCGGGCCATCGCGCTGGTCGTCGGAGACAGATCGATGCCGCCGGGAGATTACGACTTGGTTCATCCCGGCGCGAGGCTGGACCCCGCGCAGCGGCAATCGCTGATCGCATGGACAGCGGCGATGCTAGCTGCGCACTGATACCACGCATCCACATCTTGCTAACGGTAAAGACGCGGAGACCCGGCGATTCCCGCCGACAGGAAAACCAGGCCGATCAGGAACGCCATGGTGGTTGGCCAAACTGCAGCGCCCGGTGCAAGTCCGCGGATCATCAGGTCGTTGAATGCCCGCATTGTCCACGTGGTCGGCACCGTTAAAGCCGCCGTTCGCATCCAGGCAGGTTCGAACTCCAGCGGCCACCAACATCCGCCGAGTGCCGACATCACCAATGCGCCGACTGAACCGATCGGCAGCGCCGAGTCGCGGCTGGGGGCCACCGCGGCCACTACCAAGCCAAAACCTGCCGCCGCGAAGGCAATGGCGCTCGCCGGCAACATAAGCATTGCCGGGTGAATGCCCAGATTAATGCCGAATAGCAACCACCCCGTGCCGAACAGCACCATCATTTGTAAGAAGCCTATGATGGTGCGGGCCGACAATCTTCCAAGCAACATTCCCGCGGTGGATGCCCCGCTGATCCGCAGGCGCTGGAGAGTGCCCCATTGCCGTTCGTCCATCAGCGCAACAGACATTCCCCAGAGCATGTCAATCATCAGGAATGTCACACCGAAGCCCGGAACGTATTGTTCGAACGCGCTCACCTTGGGCGCACTGGATGCTAAGGATGTGTCTTTCCACGTTATCGCGCCTGGAATACTAATCGCACCCGGTATTGCCCGAAGAGGATCGAGCATCGAGCTGGGCAAAGCCGGGAGGTCGGGGAGTGTGACTCTCAGGTTTGCAAGGTCAAATGGTGGGAGTTGTGGCCGCACGATCGAGATCGCGAGCGGTCGCGTCAATTGAGCTAATTCCTCTCGAGCAGGTGGCGGCGGCATAGCCGGCGGCGGTGGTATACGTCTGGCATTAGCACCGGCCATCGCTTTCAATTGAAGGAACCAGGTGTCGAACGCTGCTTTGGATCTGGTCAACTCCTGAAAATAAGCTTCGAGGCCCAGCGCCGTGGCTCGCCGCTCCGCGATCTCATGTTCGAGTTTTTGATTCGTCATGGCTATGGCCCGAGCGATGGATTCCTCGGAATCAGCTTCCAGCGCGCGCAGCCGGCGCTGGATCTCGGCGCGCAGGTCTTGCCGGGCTGCTCTTTGCGCCTGGACGAGCTGACGCCGGTATTCGGCGATCGAAAACTGGAGTTTCCTGGCTTGAGCGCCGGCTTCGTCGAGACGAGAGCGCAGCTCGGCCATTTGGTGGGTAAATTCCAGGCGCGCATCTGCTTGCGCCACGTTCGCGAGATGCTGCGATAGCTCATTCAGGCGCAGTTCTAATGCATCGGCCTGCAAACGTTTGACGGGATCAACCATGATCTCGACAGTTGCGGTGCGGCCGGCTTCGAAGGCGTCGGTCGTTTTGGGCGGGATAACGATGGCCAGCGGAGCGCGAGCGCTGTCGAGGGCTATGCGGCGGGCAGCATCGACATCAGTGGCTTTCATCAATTCACAATTCGGCTCAGCTGCCAGTCCACGGATGATTGCGGCAGCAATGCGCCCATGGTCCTGATCGACGACGGCGATCAGATAATTGCTATGCGGACCGGCGGCGCCGAACAAGTTGCCCAGCGAAAAGCCCGCGACGGCGATGATTAGCACGGGTGCAACGAAGAGCATAAAAAGGGCGGTCCGATCGCGCAGTTGGAGCCGGAACTCGTTGAGAAAAATCAATTGCAGGGAACGCAGCATAGCCGCCTGAATCAGCTCGGGTCTTCACTGCGCAAGGAATGTCCGGTGAGCGCCATGAACGCATCGGAGAGATTCGGATTCCGAACACTGAATTCGCGCAGTCCGCCAGCCAACTCGCGGGAACGCCGCAGCAATTCCGGCACCGCATCGAGGCTGGCCAAGGCAAGCGTGAGGCGTCTGGCACTGTCGCGAGCCGGCGGCAGTACGATGCCATCGATACCCTCAAACCAGCGTGGCGGGGTACTGGCGTCAAAGGTGAATTCGGCGCGTGGCCGCCCGCCGGCTATGGCGATAACCTCCGCGACGCTTCCCGACGCGATGACTTTGCCGCCGTCGATAAGGAAGACCCTGTCGCACAACTGTTCGACCTCTTCCATGTAATGTGTGCTGTAAATGGCGGCGGCACCGGTATCGGCCAAGCCCCGAATCGCTCGCAAAATCTGCTCGCGCGATTGCGGATCAACTCCGACCGAGGGTTCGTCAAGCACAAGGATCTCTGGTTGATGGGCGACACCACAAGCCAGATTCAGCCGCCGCTGCATGCCCCCCGAGAGTGTCGCTACCGGTTCGGCCGCACGGTCGGTCAGATCAGCAAGCTCGAGCGCCTTGGCGCACAAATCGCGTGCTGCTAACCGACTCAGCCCATGCATTCGCAGGAAGAGTTGCATGTTCTCAGCCGTGGTCAGCGATGGATAGAGCGCAATTGATTGCGGTACGAAGCCGAGACGGCGGCGAATCTCGCGCGGTTGGGCGCGGGCGTCGAGGCCCAGCATGCGCACGGTGCCGCTATCGGGCACCATCAACGTGGCGAGGATCGAAAGAGTGGTAGTTTTTCCCGCACCGTTGGGGCCGAGCAAGCCCACCACCTCGCCAGCCTTGACATCGAGCGTCACGCCATCGAGGGCGAGCCTCGCACCGTAAGTTTTGCGAAGCCGCTCGACCTCAACGACGATGTTGTCTCGACTCACCGATTCGGGCGCGTGTTTATCGCCTCAAGCTTTGTCCAAAGGAGTAAAGCCGTCCACCACTATGACAGGTCGAGTTTGAGCGCAGCAATCGCGGGGCTGGATCGGTCAACGCACCTCGATCACGACGTCGCGAATGGTCCGGTACACACGTTACCATTGCACGAGCAACAACTCGGCGCAAAATCCCGGGCCCATAGCGGCTATCACGCCCAAGGTCCCGGGGCGTGGCCGCCGATGGCGGATTACATCTTCGAGTACCTTCAGGACGGAGCCGGACGAAAGATTGCCGCATCGCGAAAGACATTCCCATGACGCTTCGAGTTCCGTCGAGCGCAAGCCGAGGGAGACCTCAACTGCTTGGAGGATCTTCGGACCGCCCGGATGCATTACCCAGCTTCCGATGTCGGCACGTCCGATTCCCGATTCATTCAAGAAGCAATCAACGTCGGCCGCAAAACGCGCCTTAATTACATCGGGCAATCTCGGAGAAA
>JAMXLL010000252.1 GCA_024281015.1 Candidatus Binataceae bacterium | reverse complement strand
CTGAAGTTAATGCGCCGGCACCGCGCTGGTCCAGGCAGACGGCGAGAGCCGCACGAGCGGTCATCTGCACGCTTTTTATTTGCCCTAGGCCATCCAAGCCCCGCTCACGGCAACCATCGCTGACTCCGGCGTATCCGGCCAACGAATCGAGGATAGGGAGAGCGGCTGCATCGAAGTAATGGTCAAAGCTTGCCCATCCGGGAGATGGGGCCGAGATAGTCTCCGCAGCCTGACCGGTGTGCATCAGCATTGCAAAGAACTGCTGCTTATCGTGCCGGGCCCGTTCCAGTACGGCGAGGAAATCCTCTTCCATTTCCTCGCCATCGCTTTCGATGAGGGTCGAGATTCCGTCAGCCACCGCGTTTTGCATATCCCCGGGCAAAAACGGCCGTTCGGCCTCGCCTCTAGCCGCATAAGCCCGAATGTCATCCGTTACCAATGGCCCACAAGCTTTGACCAGGGTTCGCGAACTTGCCAGAGATAAAGTGAGCTTGATTTGCGCGGCGAAGGCCTGGGGCGAGACGCGGCGTCCCAGCAGTATCTCCTCCAGTGTATGGAGACTGAGCCGGATCGAAAGCTGGCGTCCGTAGATCGCTTTGCGGAGGTTGGCAATATCCGCGCTGGAACAGCCGATTTTCCGGTAAATGTGATCGAAGGCTCCGGTGTCGAAGTAGACAATCACGATCGCTCTCAGCAGTCAGCATTCAAGGTTTAATTCAGAAGGGCTGACGGCCGATTGCCCTGGCCTCACAATTCGGGACTAGCCGGGAGGAACGACTCGCCCATAAGATGAGCGTCTACCGCACGGGCACACTCACGGCCTTCCCAGATAGCCCACACGACCAGCGATTGCCCGCGACGCGAATCGCCCGCTGCGAACACGCCCGGCACATTCGAGTGATAATTCTCGCAGGCAATATTACCGCGTTGGTCGAGTTTGAGCCCGAGTTCACCAACAATCCCCTCAGGTTCCGGACCCAGAAAACCCAGTGCCAGCAGGACCAGGTCGCAATCAAGCTCAAACTCCGATCCCGGAATTTCTTCCATCGTCATCCGGCCATTATCCTGCTTCCAGTTGAGCCGCACTCCGTGCAGTTTTTTGACTACGCCGTCTTCACCGGAGAAGTATTTTGTGTTGATGCTCCAATCGCGACTCACCCCTTCCTCATGCGAGGTCGAGGTCCTGAGGATCATCGGCCAATCCGGCCATGGCATGGCTGCCGTGCGCTTCTCCGGCGGCATGGGCAACAACTCGTACTGGTAGACAACTGATGCCCCCTGGCGATTCGAAGTGCCAAGGCAATCGGAGCCAGTATCGCCGCCGCCGAGGATTACCACACGCTTGCCCTGGGCAGTAATCGAAACGTCGGGCGGTATAGTATCGCCCGTATTACGCTTGTTTTGTTGGGGTAGGAACTCCATCGCGAAATGAATCCCCTTGAGTTCCCGGCCGGGCACTGGCAGGTCGCGCGGCTTGGTCGCGCCGATCGTTAGTACGATGGCGTCGTGCTTGCGGCGCAATTCGTCGGCATGAATGTCGAAACCGGCGCGGCAGTTAGTAACGACCTCGACACCCTCAGCTTTCATCTGCTCGACACGCCGTTCCACCTGCGATTTTTCCAGCTTGAAATCGGGGATGCCGTAACGAAGCAACCCCCCGATACGGTCGGCACGTTCGTAAAGCGTTACGGAATGCCCGGCACGCGCCAATTGCTGTGCGCAGGCCATCCCGGATGGACCGGAGCCGACAACGGCCACTTTCTTGCCGGTCTTGCGGGGATTTGGTTGCGGGGTGACGTAGCCCTGCGCCCAGGCATGGTCGATAATACTTTTTTCGATCAGCTTGATAGTTACCGGATCATTATTGATGTTGAGGACGCAGGCTTCTTCACAAGGTGCCGGACATACCCGCCCCGTGAATTCCGGAAAATTGTTGGTCCAGTGGAGCCGGTCAATGGCTTCGCGCCAGCGGCCGCGGTACACGAGGTCGTTCCAGTCCGGAATGATGTTCCCCAGCGGACAACCCTTGTGACAGAAAGGGATACCGCAATCCATGCAGCGCGCACCCTGCCGCATGAGCTTGTCATCGGGCAACTTGAGTTCGTACTCACGCCAGTCGGTGACGCGTTCGCGGACCGGACGGCGGGGCGGCGTCTCGCGATTGATCTCCATGAAGCCCGTAATCTTGCCCATTAACTGCGTTCTCCACTCAGAATTCTGATTCCGCTCTGCCCAGCCAGCAATGTGCTAAACCGCAGCCAGCTTTGCCATGTCCGACTTCAGGTTGAGCTGGCGTTCCAATACTTGCCGATATTCCGTCGGCATCACTTTGACGAATTTGCCGACCGAGTTATCCCAATCCTCGAGCAAGCGGCGCGCAACTGGACTGCCGGTGTATTGATGATGCCGAACCAGCAGGGCGTGAATCTGTGCGATCTCATTGTGCTGGTCGAGACGATGCAGCTCGACCATGCCCATATTGCACTTGCCCGCGAAGCTACCGTCTTCATCGAGTACATAGGCCAGCCCGCCGCTCATCCCCGCAGCGAAATTGCGCCCGGTTTTGCCAAGCACCACCACCAGGCCACGCGTCATATACTCGCAGCCGTGGTCGCCAACGCCTTCGATGATCGCGGTCGCACCGCTGTTGCGCACCGCAAACCGTTCGCCAGCCATGCCGCGAAAGAATGCTTCTCCGCCAGTCGCTCCGTAGAGCGCGACGTTGCCGATCAGAATATTATCCTCAGCCTTAAACGTTGCCTCGCGCGGCGGGCGCACCGCCATGAAGCCACCGGATAAGCCCTTGCCGCAATAATCGTTGGCATCTCCTTCGAGGTAGAGTGCGATTCCTGGTGCCAGCCAGGCGCCGAAGCTTTGCCCGGCTGAGCCCTTGAGATGAACCTGGATGGAGTAGGGGGGCAAGCCATTCTCGCCATGAAGGCGTGAGACTTGGGAGGACAGGATGGTCCCGACGGTCCGGTTGACATTGCGAATCGGCAAATGCAGCTCGACCGGCCTCTTGTGCTCGAGCGCTTCCGCGCACAATTCAACCAATTGTCGATCCAGCGCCTTCTCCAGCCCGTGGTCTTGTTTCTCCACGCAATGCAGGGGCCAGTCAGCCGGCACATTGGGTTTGCTCAAGATAGCGGTCAGGTCGATGTTGCGCGCCTTCCAGTGTTTAATCGCATCGTTGGCATCCAGGCATTCGACGTGACCGACCATATCGGCCAGGGTGCGAAAGCCGAGCTGCGCCATGTATTCGCGCAGTTCCTCGGCAATAAACATCATGAAGTTGACGACATGATCGGGTTTGCCCTCGAACTTCTTGCGCAGTTCCGGGTCTTGGGTCGCTATCCCCACCGGGCAGGTATTGAGATGGCACACGCGCATCATGATACAGCCGGAAGCGACCAGCGCGGCGCTGGCGAACCCGAATTCCTCGGCCCCGAGCAGCGCGGCAATGGCTACATCGCGCCCGGTTTTGAGTTGACCGTCGGTTTCAACGTTGATTCGCCCCCGCAGATTGTTCATCACCAGGATCTGCTGGGTTTCCGCCAAACCGAGTTCCCACGGAATACCGGCATGCTTTATCGAAGTCAGCGGTGAGGCGCCGGTGCCGCCGTCGTATCCGCTGATAAGCACTACATCCGCCTTCGCTTTTGAAACACCGGCCGCGATAGTGCCAACGCCGACCTCGGCAACCAGCTTTACGCTCACCCGTGCGCGGTCATTGGAATTCTTGAGGTCGTGAATCAGTTGGGCCAAGTCCTCGATCGAATAAATGTCATGGTGAGGGGGTGGCGAGATGAGTCCAACCCCGGGCGTCGAATAGCGGATTTTGGCGATGAAATCATCGACCTTATGACCCGGCAGCTGTCCCCCTTCGCCGGGCTTGGCCCCCTGCGCCATCTTGATCTGTAGTTCGTCGGCATTCACCAGGTACCAGCTGGTCACACCGAAACGCGCGGAGGCGACCTGTTTGATTGCGCTACGGCGCCAATCTCCGTTTTGATCGCGGACAAAGCGGGCCGGATCCTCTCCGCCTTCGCCGGTATTCGATTTGCCGCCGATCCGGTTCATGGCGATTGCAAGATTTTCGTGCGCCTCCTTGCTGATTGACCCGAATGACATAGCGCCGGTCTTGAAACGCTTGACGATTGAGGCGGCCGGCTCGACCTCTTCGAGCGGCACCGATGGATGGTTCGAATTGAATTTCAACAGACTCCGCAGCGTGGCCAGACTGCGGCTCTGCTCATCGACCAGCCGCGTATATTCCTTGAACAAGCGATAGTTACCCGAGCGTACGGCGTGTTGCAGCTTGGCGATGCTGTTGGGGTTGTACATGTGGAATTCGCCCCGCCGCCGCCATTGATAGTGGCCGCCGACTTCCAGCTCACCGTCGAGATTTGGGTCGGCTTGGTAGGCCAGCTTGTGGCGATTAGCTGACTCGCGCGCAATAACATCGAGGCCCACGCCGCCGACCCGCGACGCGGTCCAGGTGAAGTACTTGTCGACCACTTCCCGGCTAAGCCCGATCGCTTCAAAGATTTGGGCGCCGCGATAACTCTGCACCGTCGAGATTCCCATCTTTGAAGCGACCTTGATCAGGCTCTTGCCAACCGCTTTGATGAAATGCTCGACGGCTTCTTCTTCGCTGATGTCCTTTAAGCGCCCGTCATGGATCATGCCGGCTAGCGTGGCGTAGGCCAAATAAGGATTGATTGCGCCGGCGCCATAACCGACCAGCAGGCAGAAATGCATTACCTCGCGCGGCTCACCGGATTCGATCACCAGACCACATTTGGTGCGGGTACCTGCGCGAATCAGGTGGTGATGAACGGCGCCGGTGGCGAGCAGGCTGGGAATCGGCGCCCATTCCTCGTTCACGCCGCGATCAGATAACACGATAATCGTGTATCCTTGCTCGAGTGCATGCGAGGCCTGCCGGCAAAGCTCATCGAGTGCTTCACGCAGGCCGCGTTCGCCGTCGTCGACGCGGTACAGGGTGCTGAGCGTGATTGAGCGCAGTCCAGGTCTGGCCAGCCGCTTGATTCGCTCGAGCTGCTGATTGCTGAGAAGGGGGTTCTTCAGGCGAAGCTGGCGGCAATGGAGCGGCGTCTCCTCGAACAAATTCTGCTCGGCGCCAATCGTCGTTTCGGCCGACATCACCATCTCTTCGCGAATTGGATCGACCGGCGGATTAGTGACTTGTGCAAACAGTTGCTTGAAATACTGAAAGAGCAGTGGCGATTTGTCGGACAATACCGCAAGCGGTGTGTCAGTACCCATCGAGCCGACGGGCTCCTGGCCATTGGCCGCCATCGGGGCCAGGATCATTTTCAATTCTTCGATCGTGTAACCGAACGCCTGCTGCTGCTTGAGCAGATCGAAGGGTTCATAACCATTAATCGCTGGATAACTGGGTGGTTCCGGGAGCGTGTCGAGATCCACCAGTTCTTCGTTGAGCCATCGGCGAAAAGGCCGTCGCCGCGCAAATCCCTGCTTGATCTCCTCGTCCTGCACGATCCGGCCTTCGACAGTATCGACGAAAAACATCCGGCCCGGCTGTAATCGACCTTTGTACTCGATCTCCTGGGGAGGAATATCGAGCACGCCGGTTTCAGATGCCATCACCACCAAGCCATCCTTGGTGACCAGGTAGCGCGACGGCCGTAAACCGTTCCGATCCAATACTGCCCCGATGCGATGGCCGTCGGTGAAGGCAATTGAGGCGGGACCGTCCCACGGCTCCATCATGCAGGAATGGAACTGGTAGAACGCCCGTTTGCCATCATCCATCAATGGATCGTTCTGCCACGCTTCCGGGATCATCATCATGATGGCATGGGGCAGTGAGCGCCCGGTCCGGACGAGCAGCTCCAGGCAATTGTCGAACATCGCCGAGTCGCTGCCACTGGCTTCGATAACTGGCTGAATCTTTTTGATGTCGTCGCCGAA